>NZ_JBMPPF010000012.1:0-142613 GCF_049339385.1 Undibacterium sp. SXout7W
ACAAGAAAAATTGGAAACATTCGCTCCAATTTCCACTATAAAACATGCTCTCGCGAGCATGTTTTATGAATGAGCGGCACTTAGTTTCGAAGTTTAAGAAAATTAGAACTTAATCAGACTTTCCTTAAAGTGAATTCGATGACTTTACGAATTGACGATGATTATCGTTTGCCAGTTTCTGCACCCAATCCAAATCCTCCATTGTTCTCGGTGCAGATGCGTTCGTAGTGTTCAAGGATGACGTCTTTGCTTTTTGTGGTGGCGTGTTCCACTTCAAAATGCCATCCATTCGCTTTGTCGTTTTCGGTCCACTTGCGAGCAGGTATCGTTATCGTAAATGGACGTGTGTAGACGGTAGGGTCTGTGAAAACGGCAACATAGTTGTAACGCTTACCGGCTTTATCAAAAATATAGCGCTCTTGAATATGTCCGTTTTCGCTGATGAACTCACCTGAGCGGCCAAATAACGCTTTCCCATTTTGATTGCTGACGTCGACCACTAGCGTGTTTCCTTCCCAATGCCCGCGAGAATCTCCATTCCATAATTTAATATTGTCAGGGAGGTGAGGCTTACCATCCAGGTGAATGATCCTGGTTCCTGAATTAAAGAAAAAAACGACGTAACCCGGATACTGAGCGATCTCATAACCATGCCAGTAAAAAGACTTGGGAATACCCGCTGGAGCACAGCGAGCTAGCGGCTCTACGTATTCTTGCTTGGTTGGATTATGAAAGCCGACCTGAAATTCCTTGACCTTTGCTAAAGCCCAGGGCTGGAAAGGAACTTGACCATCAGCTGGATCTGAAACGCGACTCGGAGCGCGACTCTCTCTTGCACCCAGTGGGCGTTGAGTCGAACCTTCTTTTACTGGTTCACCTGGTATTTTTCCTTGCGGGTCAGTGAGATTGTTATGGTTAGCAATCGTGTTGGACCAATGTCCGGAAATATCAGGTTGACCATCGATAGTCCTTTTGCCAGTCCAATTACCGGAAACAATTTCAGGAACCGATTTTTCTTGTGCTATACCACCATTCCCAGCTTGTGCTGCTGGAGTCGCTTGATTGGTGGAATTTTGTGCAGATTTTTTTTGATATGTTGTTTGCGCAATAGATGTTGTGAATGGAAGCGATCCTAATAACAATCCGGCAAGACCAATTTGTAAATGCCTTTTCTTTATATTCATAAAACCCTCGTATTTTTGTTAATGTCCAAAACCGTGTCTGAATCCATGTTTGCTTATGGCGCTGGTTTAGGTGGGTAAAATTGGTCATAGTCCAGTGTGAAGCGATAGTCTTCTATGAGCTGGAAATTCTTCTCTCTATGGCGATGCAGTATGACGCTGATATTCCAGGGCTTGCTGAAGACTTTGTTATCTTCTATGGTCGCTTTATACTCGATGGTATTCGTGTCCAGAAATTTCCAGCGTTCTACAATATGCAGCTCATCGCTATGAAAATTACCGGCGTGATCAAACCATGTCTTATCGTTAAAATGCTTCACATCGACAACCAGAGTATCTCCTTCCCAATGGCCTCGAGAATCACCCAGCCACCAGTCATTTGGATCTTGTGGATGTTCGGTTCCATTGGTATGTATAGTTCTTACCGAGTGTCCGAATTGCGGAACAATATTTAAATTTGCTGTACGGCTGAATATCTGGAACGGTTCTGGGTAATACACCGCGCGAGGTACTCCGAGAGTCCAGCCTTTGACGGCAGGATCCTGTGTTGCCCTGTTTTCAAAATTTTTCTTTTTTTGTTCCAGTGCCTGTGGCAGATAAGGAATCACATTACCTTCCACAATTCCAGGTCCGGGTGCCGCGTCCTTACGATTCGAATGCGGTTCCAGATCATCGTTGGCTGAACTAGTGGTTTGCCAGATACCAGAAAAATCTGGTTTGCCGTTTGATAAGCGAGGTAGTTTTTCTGCTGCATGAGCAGTGCCACACAAAAATATAATAGCGGTTGTGAGTAAAAGCAGAGCTGCAATACTGCGGCGATTGCTCGTACGTTTGGTGATCGTTGTATTCAAAAAATTCTCCTGTTATCTGAAGATCCAAATGTTTGAAATATCCAGAACCTTATCTGGCATTTGCAGGTGCTGTAGTAGGTGCATCCTGCGCGCCACCTGTTTTGATACTGCGTCCATCAGCTAATGTGGTGGTCACAGCGTAGCCAAAATCCTTGCCGCTTTTAGCACGGAATCCACTGATATTGACGACTGTTCCGGGAGCAAGAGTGGCTTTGGTGATGCCTTTTTCTTTGAGACTGAATGGTGCGCCAAATTCAAATCCCCAGTTGGTGATTTTTCCATCAGCACCTTTGACATCGAGGTAGAGCCAGCTATGAGGATTGATCAGTTCCAGTTTGGTGACGATACCTTTGACTTCAATGGGTTTGTCGCCATCAAACTCTGCTGAAAAAGCGTGGTGAGCTGCTGCTGGAAGGCTGGAAATCATCAAGGCAGCGAGTCCGATGATAGATAGAATGCGTGAAGTATTTTTCATAAAATTACCTGTAAAAAAAACGAATTATTGTGTTTTGATTGCTGTATTAAGTGCTTGTTTAGCTGCTGGTGGAATGATCTTTGTCAGCGTTCCACCTTCTGCTTCATAATTTTGAACACCTGCAGCACCTGCTACATCAAAGCCCTTTGTGCTGAGCAAGTCAGCCGATTTTCCAGCGCGACCAGCATGATTGGAGAGAAGAACGATGCGTCTGTCTTTTGGTATAAATGCCAGTTTCTTTTCCAGGTCATTGGACTGTATGCTGAGGTAGACGGGAAACCCGCCAATCGAAGTGATTTCATCAGGGCGACGTACATCGATGAACAGTACTTTGTCAGGTTGTGCAATTAGCGCATCCAGTTCAGCACGGTTCAGTACATGTGCTTTGAATGCCTGTGCTTGAACTGCAGCTGTTGGTGCAGGGGAATCTGCTGCAAACGTATATGGCACAGCAGAGGTCAGCGAAATTGCCATCATTAATATGATTTTTTTCATGATTGTTTCCCTTTAAATGTGTTTATTGATGTTGTTGAAGCGGTTTTTATTTTTGCAAATATCATTGTGTCTAATGCAGTTATCGTGCCAATCAGAAAAAGAAGATGATTCCTTGAGTTCTCAATGAGATAACGCTGCCATCGCGATTTTCTGTGTTTCATCTTCATCAGCACACTGCGTAAAACTCAACATGATTCATATTTATTGTTGAATTCTGTACAGATGCTGTGATGGTTTTTTGATGGGGTGATAGGGCAAAAAATGTGTGACTGATTAAATCTTTGTTTTAAAAACGACTCCTATGTAGCGAGGGTCGCCATAAAATTTAGATACGCCGGCAGAATTCGAATATTGTCCGAGATTGACCGCATATTGCTTATCCAGAAGATTTTTCCCGATCAGATTGATTTCGCTTTTTCCATCCCGGAAAATAATGCCAATCCCACCATTCAATACGCTGTAGCCACTCTGCCATGTATAGTCGGATAAAGTGGTTGCCAGATTGGTTCTTGAACGGTAGCTCTCGTTCCCAAATGCATGAAACACGCCCAGATTACTTAATGACTTTTTGTAATCGATCCCGATATTGGCAGTGACTTTTGGTGCGCTGGCAACTTGTTTCCCGGTAAAGTCGCAAGGTGTAGACACGTTCAATTCAACTGCGCATGTAGCGTTGGTATAGCTCGCATATTTAGGATCATTGAAGGCAGCGCCAAAATTTAAATATAATGAATTGCTGATATTCCACGCACCGTCCAGCTCAATTCCGCGAACTAGTACACCACCGACGTTGGTAAGCAGACTCGCATAGCCAGTTGAGCTGGTAGGAGAGACGATAGTGGCTGTAGACTGATAATCAGAAATTTTGGTCCGATAGATATTCGCGTTAAGAAACAGTGAGCGATCCAGCCAGCTACTGTTTACCCCTAATTCAAAATCGAGAGAATTTTCAGGTTTCACATTCGCTTGCAAGCCATTACTGTCGAGTTGCACAGCGCCGGATTTCGTGCCATGGCTAGCTGATGCATACAATAAAACGTCCTTTGTCAGCTGATAGCTTGGATTGATGAGCCAGGATGTTGATGTATCGGTCACGCTTCCTGCATCAACATAACCATATAACGTTCCTTGCTGAGCTTGCCTGATGGCGAGTGACGTACCGCTGACTGCTACACCACCAGTACTAATTTTGTTGTAAATAGTGCTGACAGTTTCTTTGGTTGCTCGTAAGCCGACTGTGAGATTAGCTTTGTCATTCACATGCCAGTTTGCCTGCGCAAATCCAGCCAGACTTTTCGACGAAGGATCCGTTTCGGTCGTGTTGAATACACCATTTAACGAGGACTGTAATTGCCCTGCATTCAATGCAGAATATTGTGCGTTGCTTGCATAGAAGGCACCTGCATCCTGTCCGTACAAACTGCGACTCAAGGTATAAGAATCTGCCTTGTGCGCGAACAGACCGATCTGATAGTCGATTTCTTTACCGAGCGGTGACGCCAGCCTTAATTCTTGTGTAATTTGCTTACTGTTTCCTAATGTGCCGGATAACTGCTGAATATTGAAATGGGTGTAATCAAAATCGTTGCGGAAATTAAAGTCATTTTTCCTATACGCACTGATGGAAGTCAGGGTGTATCCATTCCAATTTTTTTGCAAATCGAGAGAAATGCCGCTTTGATGCACAGGCAATTTTTCGGCAGAATTCAAATCAACATAGTCAGCAGTTACCTTACCAATCAGCGGTGTATAGCCGCCAAAATATGCTCTTGCAAGTCTGCTGCTGTAGGTAATTGTGCGCGGAGCCCCATTGGAAAATGTAGTCGGATCCTGAATGTAGGGAGACAGATTTCCATGTTCATTAGATGCATCGTAATGCGCGATCAGACGAGCGCTGAAATCAGCATCTGGTGTCAATAAAAACTGTAATCGTGTACCGCGGCGTTCTCGTCCTTCCCAAGTGCCGCCCAAAGGAGCATAAATGTTTTTGATCGGGCCATCACCTTCATTGGCGTAAAACGAGGAACGATAGGCGAGTAGTCCGTCAATAATCGGGCCAGTGGCTGATGCTTTAATATCGAATGTGTTTAATGAACCATAGCCTGCTTCAAACGTATATTCAGGTTTAAAACTTGGGGCTTTGGTCGTGATGACAATCGCACCCAGAGTCGTGTTTTTTCCTTGAAGCGTACCTTGGGGACCGCGCAGAATTTCCACTTGATCCAGATCTACGTAGTTAGACCATGCCATGCCTGCCTGAGTTAATACGACGCCATCAACAATGAGTCCCACACTACTTTGAATCGCTTCATTAGCACTATTTTTTCCAAGCCCACGCAATGCCACACTGGTTTGCCGTGAATTTGTTGCGCTGACGGCGAGATTTGGTGCTTTACCAGCAAAATCCGATAAGGTCACTGCGCTGTCTCGGGCAAGATCGCTACCTGAGAGTACTGTTTCTGGCAGCGGCACATCCTGAATCAGTTCAGCACGCTTCCTTGCACTCACAGTCACGCTCTTTAAAGCCACTGAAGACGCGCTACCCAGTTCGATCTGGGTAGCAACATCGGCGGCCTCATTGGCTTCTGCTGCATCGGCAGCGTAAGCGGTATCGAATGCATACAGTGAAGACCCGGTGATAGCGGCTGATACACACAAGGTGAGATATTTTTTACGATGAATCATGCCTGCTGTTTTTATTCTCGATGGCAATGATGGCCGTTGTGTATTTTTGCGTGTCGCGCTGATGGTGGTATCCAAAATTTCTCCTGTTATCTGTGGGGGGATATGCTTGCTGATAGCAATCGACATGCCAAAGAATTTGGGAGCTGAAAATACCTCTGCATTTGAATTCAAGTAACTGATTTTATGCGGATAATTTTTCTTATTTTCTTTTTCAGGTATGAAAAATGATGTCAGTCTGACTGATGCGTGGGCAACAAAACGATGTATGACTGTGTGCTTATCAACAGTAACGTGATGGGTTTGAGTCACTGACTTTGCACACAAGTCTGGCTGAAATCTCGGCAGAACACTGATGTGTCAATGGCTGCTTTCTATTATTGACAACTGCTGATTTTGCAGCATGGTGTGTGCTGGTTTTGCAACAAACAATAGAAGGTATGGCTCAGATGCAGCAGTGCTCGTTTTGACGAAGGAGTGACAACGTAGCACGGATGTTTGAAACAATTGTTTTTAAAAACAGTGGCTTATCAATAAATCGTCGGTGTTGGGTTCTGATGGTATGGAATTTGCAAAAAAGTTCAATGAACATCATCGCGCAATGCAGCAGCGCAGCGCTAGATACCATTATTTTTAACCATACTTTTGGACGTATTTATGAAGCAGCATTTATTTAAAAAAACTGTTCTTGCCACACTACTTTCTTCTTCATTTGCGACAGTCTATGCCCAGCAGCTCGATGCTGAAAATAGCGAAACGACATTCGACAGTGTAGTCGTACTCGGTGCTTCAAAATATGCTTCAACAGTGTTGACCAGTTCTGCGCCGATTGACGTCATCACACCACAACAATTAAAAGAGACCGGTGCTGTGAGTCTGAATCAGGCATTGGCTCAATTGCATCCTTCGTTTAATTTCCCGCAGGGACAAAATGCTGTAAAGGGTCAGGGTGTGAGATCGGCCTCATTGCGTGGCGTTAGTCCTGCTTATACTCTGATACTTGTGAATGGAAAGCGGCGTAATGCTTCAGCACAATTATCTGGTACTGATCCTTGGCCAGCTGCAACAGTCGTTGATCTGAATACGATTCCGTTAAGTGCCGTCGCCCGAGTAGAAGTCTTGCGGGATGGTGCTGCTGCACAATATGGTTCAGATGCGATTGCTGGTGTGATTAATATCGTCTTGCGCGAAAATGGCACTGGTGGCGAAGTGAGTTTGCACACAGGTGGTTATAGCGATGGTGGTGGTCAGACCAATTCCTTGAATGCATGGTCTGGCTATACATTAGGCCAGGATGGTTTCTTGACTTTGAGTGCAGATCGGTTAAAAAATAGTAATGTGGATCGCAGCGAAGCTGACTGGCGTCAACTCTTCCCGAATGGTGATGCACGCAATACCACCTACAACAAAAAATATGGACAATGGGGGCAGTCAGAACGCGATAATTGGAGTGTACTTGCAAATGCTGAAATTCCGCTGACCAAAAATACAGTGGCCTATGGTTGGGCAAATTATGCGAATAAGGAAGGTTCAAATTACGTTAATCCTGAACGTGTGGTTAAGGCAATTACTACAAATCTGACGGTCACAGATGGTACGAAGTTAGGGGAAAATGATGTCCTCGCTTTATATCCGAATGGTTACCAGCCATTGATGAGTTATCGTGCGACCGATCTGGCAGTTGTTGGTGGGGTGCGTATTGACGACGCGGCGGTTGGTAAGTTGGATGTTGCTATCAGTTACGGTCAGAACGAAACTTCACGTGATACCTATAACACTGTGAATCCATCTTACGGTGCAGCTAGTCCCACGCATTTTTATCTGGGATCATGGAAAAGCGACACCACCAGCCTGACAGCGGATTATCAGAACAATTTTTCTGTTTCTGCTTTACAGGATCCGATCAGTGTGACGGCAGGTCTGCTGGCGCGTCATGAAAAATGGGGAACGGGTGATCTCGGCGATGCAGCAGGATACATAGGCGGGCCGTTGGCTGGTTCGACTGTGGGATCGTTGTATCCAGGAACAGCGTATGCCAGCGATACGTCCAGAATCCCAGCGAGTGGTTCTTCCACTTCCGGTATTAAGCCTCAAGATGCGAATTCGATCACCCGTAATGTGGTTGGTGGATATGCCGGCGTAGATGCCAGTTTACAAAAAGACTGGAAAATCGGTGCAACAGGGCGTTACGAGCATTACTCCGATTTTGGCAGCACGAACAATTTCAAACTCACCAGCCGTTATGATATTTCTCCAGTGATTGCGGTGAGGGGAACAGTCAGTACGGGTTTCCATGCGCCGAGTCTGGCGGCATTGGGTTTCCAAAGTACAGGAACGACAAGCAACTGGTCTAATAGCGGAACTGGTACCTTGACTCCGGGGCAAACCAGACAATTCCGTCCGGCAGATCCGGCTGCTGTTGCATTTGGCGCCAAACCTTTAGTGCCTGAGAAGTCACGTAACTATTCTCTGGGAACCGTGATTCGTCCAGATGCCGTTACCTCGCTGACGATCGATGCATACCGTTTGAACGTCAATGATGTCATCATTCAAACTGAAACATTGCAGGGCGCCACGGTTTCTTCTGCATTTAATAATGCTGGTTTGAATGGGTTTACTCAGGCGTCCTATTACACTAATGGCTGGGATAGCCGTACCGATGGCATTGATATCATTGGTCGCCGCCAGATAGCGCTTGGTTCCGATCAGCTTGAGCTGAGTGTGGCGACCAGCTATATTCGTACTAAGGTCAGCAATGTTCATCGTTATGTTGATATAGGTGGTGCGACATTACTTGCGGTTAGTAACGCAAAAGTACGTGATGCCGAAACAGGTACGCCAAACAATAAAATCGTGCTCGGTGCACGCTATACCACCGGTAACTGGAATTTGGATGGTTTTGTCACGCGATATGGCAAATACCGCTATAACGTTGGTGACGTTGCCGGATCGGTAGCGGCAAACGGAAATACAGACCAGGTCTTTTCTGCTGAAACCTATGTTGACTTCAGTGTTGCTTATCACTTCAACAAAAAATGGAAAATCGATCTAAACGTGCAAAATGCCTTCAATAAGTATCCTGATAAATATTTGTTGGCTAATCGCGCCAGTGGCATTAATCCTTATTCATTTATTGCACCGAATGGCGCATCTGGCAGATTTATTTTTGCAGGCATCAGCTATAAGTTATAAGTCGTCTTAATCTTTCCCTGATACAGAAAAGCATGTGCTTAGTCTCATGCTTTTTCTTTTTGAGAGCTATATCAGACGAACAAAAAAGACGAGAAAAAATATATCCCTATCATTGTTCAGTCTCAGAATTTTGTGGGACGATTTATTTTTGGGGTAATTTTTCTTGATTCTCTTATGAATAGATATTTGCCAGAGACAGAATGGACATCTGGAAGCGTTGTATTTAAGATGAAAATCTTATATTACCTACATTGGTAGTGATTATTCGCAAGATGTTTTTAATGAATTGAATCATTAAAAGCAAAAGCCGGTCAATTTTTGCAAATTTACCGGCCCTGATTGATGCACTTACTTATTGCTTAATAATTAATACTTAATACTTATGGCTTATTTTGTATTCGCGATACTTTCGGCACGTAGTCTGTCGTATTCCTGTTTTTCGACAGGCACAGCATTTGGATCGCCAAGATCGTTCATATGAATGCGATAGGTTTCACGTGCACTCAGAGCGGCTAAGGCTGCAATGATGGTCACACTTAAAGTCACACCACCGATCATCAGAGGAATATTCGTAGCGCCTGGAGGCGCGATCGTTGCAAACAATGCTGGCAACAGTGCGGTCACTAATGTTCCCAGATTTTGGGAGATAGCCATTGCTGACACACGAGTGCGAGTTGGGAATAATTCAGGATAAAAACTTGGGAAAGTCGCGTTGTATCCTTGGTAAACCACGCCCCACATCAGTAATGACATGACAATCGCCAGCGGTACATGATGAATGCTGATGGCATACAGATAGCCGAAAGACAACAAGCCGGCACAAACAGAACCAATAATAATAGGCGGTTTACGGCCGATCTTATCAGACAGATTTCCTACGTATGGAATTACCAATGAAGCCAGACAATTACCTAATACTGGAATCCATAGATACACGTCTTTTGAGAAACCAATGCCATAGCTTGGCTGAACTGCATAGGCAGCACCGAATACCGTAGTCACGACAGGAATCACGTTCATCAGCGCCATGCAGATCACACGCAACATGTCTTTCCAGTTTTGCTGGACTGCCTGGATAACAGGCGCTTTAGGACGAACTCCTGTATGAGATTCTTGAGCAAATGCCGGAGTTTCTTCTACTTTACGGCGAATGATAAAACCAGCAACAATCACTGCAAAGCTAAGCAGGAACGGGATACGCCAGCCCCATGTGTTAAAGGCTTCTTCTGGCATGTAGTAAGACAATGGCAGGAAAACAGCCGCTGCCAGAATCTGACCAACCTGAACGCCTTGCAACGTAAAGCTGGAATAGTAACCACGTCGGCCGAACGGAGCGTGTTCGAGAATCATGGAACTGGCACCTGAAATCTCACCAGCGACAGCAAAACCCTGAATCAAACGCAGGATAACCAGCAAGCTTGGCGCGAGCATACCAACTTGCTGATACGTCGGTAATAAGCCGACTGCCATTGTCGAGAAACCCATCAGAAACATACAGACAATCAGCACATGTTTACGACCTTTGGTATCACCCCAATGACCGAGAAAAAATGCACCAATCGGGCGGGCAACATATCCCACGCCATAAGTCGCCAGTGAGGCAACGATGGCCGTTTTGGGATCGCCTTTTGGGAAAAATATTTGAGGAAAAATAAGTGATGCTGCTGTCGCGTAGATAAAGAAATCGTAGTACTCCAGTACCGAGCCTATCCAACCACTGAGGGTCGCTTTCTTGGTCTGGTGCTGACCAGTTGGTTCATGTTCCGTAGAGGAAGCCATTTGTATCTCCTGTCGTTATTTGAAATTTAATTATCTGAGCAATATTGCTATTCTGTGATCGATGTTCAGTGTCGGTATTCGCTGTACTTTTTTCGTTTTACAGAACTACGTAAACAACATAAGTGGTGGGTCGTTTTTCGCCGGTTTCAGCATTGTTTTCCTCGTATGCAAATAGCATTCGGAGTGAAAGAAGTGCTGATAGCTTTATGTCGTTTGTATATTCAGAAGTCTGATCAGGGTGAGATTTTCTGATGCTCATCAACTAGTTACAATGGTTATATCGCTCTATCTGATATGCTTTTTTGATATGGGTTGAAATTAAACTGAATGGTGATAAAACATGTGGGCACATATCACTTGTTGGTCATGAGTTGAAAACATTCGGAGTTTTCTTACACACTCCAGAAGCTTAGTGCCACTTAAAGGCGGATTGCGCCATTTTTGAGTGACCTGTATCTGTTTGCAAAATGCTGTATAGCATCGTGCTTCCAGATATTAACGTTGTGTTTTTCAACAATATTGATATGCATGTTAACCACAAATCTGCTTGACCCTGTAGCCGCTACAGAGTGTTTAATGCTGGATCAATGAAGATGTTGTTGATCGTGCCGATTCTTTGGACTCAATATGTTTGTTTATCCCAGCACTTACTCCAGGAACTTGCCTCTCTGTGCCGCTGTTATTCCAGTGTAGGGCATCAAATACATCAGAGTAGAAAAGGTCGATCAGGTAAGCGAATATCGCCGGACGATGCCCACTCTACTGCGGAGCAAATCAATGATATCAATGTGACGAAATCATGACATTGTCATGAACCAGTCAAATTTTATCTTCATAGTGCTAGCCAATCTAAAAACGATGTGCCGGATATGATTTTGTATCGCAGCAATAGCATCATAAAAATAGTTAACCCATCAAGTTACGGAGTAGTTATATGCGTATCCGCGCTTCTGTGCATTCATTGCCAATGAGATATACGAACCTGAGTTGTTATCAAAGGCGTGTATTGATGTTGATGTCTGCATTGTTAGCGCTGTTATTGATCAGTCTTGTGGTATGGAGACCAGCTTTGGCAGATGCCAAAAAAGTATCTGATACAGCAGTGCCGATGTTTATCCGGCAGGCTGACAAAATTAATGTGCCTGCCAATTCGCCGTTACGAGAGCGCTTAATGGTGCGGGCGGTGAGTAATGCTGCCTCACAGCATATGGTGACCATTCCTGGGGCGGTAGAGGCTGATCCTGCCCGTACGATCAATATCGTACCGCCACTGTCGGGGCGACTGACACAACTTAAGGTCAGGCTCGGAGACGTGGTAAAGCAAGGTCAGGTTCTGGCTTACATTCACTCACCTGATTTACTTCAGGCGCAATCTGATGCAGAAAAAGCGCGTGATGCCAAGGAGTTGGCGAAGCGTATGTTGGATCGTGCACGTGGTGTGAATGCGATCGGTGCGAATGCCAGCAAAGATCTGGAACAGGTTGAAAGTAATTATGCACAGGCTAATGCGGAATACAATCGCGCCGAAGGACGCCTGAAGGCGCTGGGTAGTCATACTTCAGCCAGTACCGCAAGTGCGGATAAAACGCAGGGGCTCAGCATCGTTGCACCTGTATCCGGTACGGTCATTGCCTTGAACGGAGGTGCAGGGGCGTATCTGAATGATACGAATGCACCACTCATGACGATTGCTGATCTCGATACCGTCTGGGTCACGGCAAACGTACCGGAAAATCTGCTTGCCTATGTCAACAAAGGACAAGTGGCGGAGATGACGATGCCTGCTTATCCAGGCCAGAAATTACGCGGTACCATCAGTTTTGTCAGTGCGGTACTGGAACCGGATACGCGACGCAGTAAAGCCCGCATTCCTGTGCCAAACATGAACGGCAAACTCAAACCGAATATGTTTGCCAATGTGGTTATTTCGGTTCCGCAGGCAGTCCAATTGAGCGTGCCAAGCTCGGCATTGTTAATGAATAATGACAACGTGACGGTTTTTGTCGAAGTATCTCCATGGACTTTCGTACGGCGCAAAGTAGAGACTGGTAGCGAAGACGGCGACATCGTCAAAATTATCGCTGGCCTGAATGCTGGTGAACGTGTGGTTGTGCGAGGTGGAGTACTACTCAATGATTAACCAACTCATTGCGCTATGTTTCCGGCGCCGCCATCTAGCCTGGGTTATCGCGATTCTCGTCTCGGTTTATGGTTATGTTTCCTGGACGAAGATGGCTGTTGAAGCCTATCCCGACATCAGTGATGTCACCGTCCAAATTTCTACTCAGGTCCCGGGACTTGCTGCAGAAGAAATTGAACAACAGATCACCACGCCACTGGAGCGCGTGTTAAGCAATACGCCTGGCGTCGTCAGTCTGCGTTCCAGCAGTACATTTGCGTTATCGCTGATCACGCTGGTTTTTAAAGATGGCACGGAAGATTATTTTGCCCGCCAGCGGGTGATGGAGCGTATCGGCCAAGTGAGCTTGCCAGCAGGTGTGCAGGCTAGTCTGGGGCCGATCAGCAGCCCTTCAGGTGAGATTTTCAGATACACACTGGAGTCTGATAATAAGAATCTGATGGAGTTATCAGAAATACAGAAATGGGTGGTGATACCTGCTTTTAAACAGGTTACAGGTATTGCTGACGTCAATAGTTTTGGTGGTTTTACCAAGCAGTTCCAGCTTGAACTTGATCCTGTGCAGCTTCAGCGTTTTAACTTGACGCTGAATGACGTCGTGTCGGCCGTCAACAACAACAGCGCGAATGCCGGAGGCGGGCGTATCGCGCGTGGCGAACAAAGTTATGTGATTCGTGGTGTTGGTCAGATACATTCTCTGGATGATCTGGCGCTGGTCGTAGTGGCACAAAATAATGGCTCGCCTGTACTGGTGCGTGATCTGGGTAAATTACAGTTCGGACATCAGGAGCGTGAAGGTATTTTGGGTAAAGATGCTAATCCGGATACCGTTGAAGGCATCGTCCTGATGTTGAAACATGAAAATCCATCCAGAGTACTGGAAGGAGTACATGCCAAGGTAGAGCAGTTACAGAAAAAGCTGGCCCCGATGGGTGTCAGAATCGCTCCCTACATTGATCGTGATGATCTGGTCAAACTTACAGTGCATAAGGTGTCGCATACCGTGCTGGAAGGCATTGGTCTGGTGTGCATTGTATTGATCCTGTTTTTGGGTAGCCCGCGCAGCGCGATTGTTGCAGCGGTGGCGATCCCTATTGCGCTGGTGACGGTGTTTATCGTGATGAGCGCAACGAAAATGCCAGCCAACCTGTTTTCATTGGGCGCGATTGATTTCGGTATTATCGTCGATGGTGCCATCGTGGTCATGGAGGCGATATTACTGCGCAGAGAGCAGGCTCCGGAGGCGGAGCTGAGCGAAGATGATATTTTAAATACGGCAGGTCAGGTTGCCCGCCCGATATTTTTTGCCACTCTGATTATCATTGCCGCCTATCTTCCTTTATTTGCGTTCGAGCGTGCTGAAGGTAAGTTGTTTACACCGATGGCATACACAGTTGCCTATGCATTGCTGGGTGCGCTGCTATGTGCTTTGGTGCTGATTCCCGGGCTTGCTTATGCAGCGTTACGCAAGCCGCGCAAGATATTTCATAACCGGCCTTTGGTCTGGCTGACCGAACGTTATCGCGCATCATTGAGCGGTATGCTGGCACGCCCCTTTATTGCTTATATCGTCGGTGCAGCGGCACTGGTCGCTGTCTTTGTATTGGGCAGCACGGCTGGGCGCGAATTTTTACCTGAACTGGATGAAGGCTCTTTGTGGCTGCAAGTGCAGCTGCCATCTGGCATTTCTATGGATAAGGCCAGCGAGATGGCAACCGAACTACGCCGTACTCTGGCTGAATATCCTGAAATTGCCTATGTGGTGACGCAATTGGGACGCAATGACGATGGTACTGATCCGTGGACGCCTTCTCACATGGAGGTTCCTGTCGGTTTGAAACCTTACGATCAGTGGCCCGTTGGTGAAACCAAGGCCGACCTGATTGCGCGTCTGAATGAGCGTTTCGCCAGAATGCCGGGATTTTCCATCAGCATCAGTCAACCTATCATCGATGGCGTGAACGATGCCATTGGCGGTGCTCATAGCCCACTGGTGTTACGTATTTATGGCACTGATCTGAAAGAAAATCGCCGTATTGGTAATCAGGTGGTAGATATTCTGCAATCGATCCGTGGCACGGCTTCTGCCTCCTTGTTTCAGGAGCCGCCTATTCCACAATTGGTAGTCAAAGTTGATCGTGAAGCCGCTGCACGATACGGCATCAATGCCGCAGATATTGCCGCTTTGGTACAGACGGGTGTTGGTGGCGCGCCAGTTTCTACTGTTTATGTAGGGGATCGTATTTATGACTTAACAGTACGTTTTCCAAAGGCGAATAAAGCAAGTCCGGATGCGTTAGGAAATCTGTTTCTGAACAGTGCATCCGGTGCCAAAGTGCCTTTGTCGCAGGTAGCAAGTATCCAACTGCAGACCGGTGAAAGTACGATTTCCCACGAGGCGAGTGAACGTCAGATTACCGTGCGTATTGATAATCGTGGACGTGATCTGGCCTCTTATCTGGAGGAGGCTCAAAGCAGAATTGGTAAGGAAGTGAAATTCAATCCGCAACATGTACGTCTGGAATGGGCAGGTCAGTTTGAGAATGAGCGACGGGCGCAGGAGCGGTTGGTCTTTATTCTGGGACTGGTTTTAATTTTAATGTCCGTGTTGCTGTTTTTTCAGTTCGGCAAAATCCGGCAGGCGTTGCTGATTTTGGGTGTTGTTCCACTAGCCACGCTGGGCGGATTAATTGCTATCCATCTGACAGGGCAAACGTTAAATGTCGCAACGGCCGTGGGCTTCATTGCCTTATTTGGCGTGTCAGTGCAGAACGGCATCATCATGGTGGCGAATTTCAGACGTATGCGCGGTAAAGACATGTCGCTGGCGGAAAGTATCATTGCTGGTGCAACAGAGCGCTTGCGACCCGTATTAATGACCGCTACGGTAGCTTCTTTTGGCATGTTGCCTGCCGCACTGGCCACTGGCGTCGGTACTGACGTTCAGCGTGGTCTGGCAACGGTGGTCGTTGGTGGACTGGTTGTATCCACTTTACTGACGCTGTTTATCTTGCCTACTTTTTACTTTACGATGGAACGTTTTTTTGAAAGCAAGCCATGGGATATTCGTACGCGGAGTGACCGATAATGCCATTGATCAAAACACTAACGCTACCTTCCCAGACCACTTCATCCGCTGCGTCTACCCATGTCGCGGGCTCTGAAGCGTACTATATTGCGGCAACGTTATATGAGCTATCCTGCAAGTTCCGCTGGCGTTATTGGTCGCTGGTACTGAGCTGTCTGGCTAGCATGCAATTAATCACAGGATGTGCTGTCGGTCCCGATTATGTTCGGCCAGATGTAAAGCTGCCGGCAAACTATGTAGCAGATACATTCCGCTCGCAAGTTGGCAGTTCGCCAATGAGCACTCTACCCGTATCCGCTGGGCAAAACATCGTGCAGGACATTGTACAAAACAAGGATATTCCTGCGATGTGGTGGGAGCTGTTCCACTCCAGACAGCTCAATGAGCTGATTACGGAAGGCCTCAAACATAATCCGACTGTTGAAGCGGCTCAGGCGAGTTTGCGTAGTGCTGCCGAGAATATGGCTGCGCAGCAGGCGGCTTTCTTCCCGACCGTGGAAGCAACGTTTTCACCGACCCGACAAAAGGTTGCTGGTACGTTGGCCAGCCCCGCATCTTCGGGCGCTGCATACTACAATCTTCATACCGCGCAGGTAACGGTTTCTTACACGCCGGATATTTTTGGCGCTAACCGGCGACAGGTCGAGTCACAGAAAGCACAGGCAGAGATTCAGCGCTTCCAGCTCGAAGCAAGTTATTTGACCTTGACGACCAATATCGTCAATACAGCCATTACAGAAGCAGCTTTACGCGAACAGATCAAGGCGACCCGGCAGATTGTCGCCAGCCAGCAGGCGCTGTTGGATATGCTTGAGCAGCAGTATCGTCTGGGTCAGGCATCCAAAGCAGATATCGCTGCTCAGGAAGCTTTGTTAGCAGCATCTCAGGCCAGTTTGCCTGGACTGGAAAAGCAGCTTGCCGCACAAAGAACTGCGTTAGCAACACTGACGGGTCAATATGCGAGCGACGACATCGATGTTCAATTCAACCTGGATCAGTTGACACTTCCGACGCCGTTGCCGTTGGCGCTGCCTGCCATGCTGGTAGAGCAACGTCCGGACATACGCGCCGCGGAAGAAGCGCTGCGGTCAGCGAGCGCCCAGATCGGCGTCTCTATCGCAAATCGTCTTCCCAACGTGACGCTTGGAATGAATGCCTATGGCTCTGCCAGTCATTCGGTTGCCGATCTTTTTACTTCTGGGACAGGTTTCTGGACTCTGGCAGGTAATGTTGTGCAACCGATTTTCGATGGGGGGGCGCTCAGACACCGGCAAAACGCAGCAGAAGCCACATTTGATCAGACCGCCGCGTTATACCGGAGTACAGTTCTGAATGCTTTTCAGAATGTGGTTGATGCCTTGCATGCAATACAGTATGACGGCGTTGCCGCCAGCTTGAATCTGAAAGCAGAACAGGCTGCGGAAAAAAGTTTATCCATTGCGCGACATCAATTGCAATTAGGAGATATCAGCAGACTCAGTTTGCTCAGCAGTGAACAAGCTTTTCAGCAAGCACGCATCAGTTCTATACAGGCCAGAGCCAATCAGCTAACGGATACCGTCGCGTTGTTTCAGGCATTGGGTGGCGGTTGGTGGAACCGCAAAGATGAGACGACATATCTGTCGACCAAATAAAACAGACCTTTACAACAAGACAAAGTAAAAAGACAAAGGAATGCTGCTGTAGTAAGGAAGCGCTATTAATGTAATAGTGAATGTAATGGTGACACAAGGTATCCGCTACTATCTGCAGTCAATGAACAATCCATATTCAGGGGATAACATGGTAATCGTACGGCATGAAATGGGACCGCGCTTCAGTGAAATGACGGTCACAAAGATGGGAAGCTGTAACTTGATTATTCTTTCCGGTCAGGTAGCGGAAAACACATCGCTAGGTATTGAAGGTCAGACCCGCGAAATCTTAAAATTCATTGATCGCCTGCTGGCGCATGTCGGTGCAGATAAAACCAACATCATCTCGGCACGTATTTATCTGACGTCAGTCGGAGATTATGCGGCCATGAATGCGGTATGGGATGAATGGGTGCCCAAAGGTCACACTCCGGCACGTTCGACGGTCGGTGCAAAATTAATCAGACCAGAATATAAAATTGAGATAGAAGTAACTGCTGTTGTCGATGCAAAAGAACATCACCACCATCATGACGATAACTGCATTGCGCAAGAAAGTGATGAGTCGAATACCAAGAAATAATGAATTACCTTGGTGTCGCAGACCAGACATGTTGAAGGTCAGGGAGAAGCAATGCCAGCGCTGTTAGTACGGACAAGGTCGATGATTTTTAAGATATTTAAATCATTGAAGCATTTGAGTATTTAAGCGGCTGATCACTAGCTATACGTCATTACGCAGTATCTGCTGTTGGATATTCTGGTGTTTTTTCTACCTGCCATAAAGGCAAATCAAAGTAAAAAGTCGAACCTTGTCCTTTTTCTGAATAAAACCCCACGCTACCATGCATGCGCTCTATCCATTCTTTACTGATAGCCAGGCCTAATCCCGAGCCTTCTTTTTGCCTTGTATCTGACGAGTCTGCCTGAGAAAATTTCTGAAAAATACGTTCTTTGAATTCAGAAGGAATACCGGGCCCTTTATCTGTCACTTCTACCCGAACGACATGATGCATTTTGCGTATGGCGACATCGACCTGACTTCCTTGTGGTGAAAATTTAGCCGCATTGGACAGGTAATTGTTCAACACCTGTATCAGTCGGTCACGATCTACATTCACCATCGCATCTTCATGTGTGACGAGTTTGAAACTGACCTTATATTGCTCACCATAGGCCCCGATAGATTCGAGACCAGACTGAACCAGTGCCATCAATGATTGCTCTTTCAATACCAATGTCATTTTTCCGGCGACGATTTTTTCCATGTCGAGTAAATCGTTGATGAGGCTGCGCAGGCGAAGGCTATTTTTATGCGCTGTACCAAGCAATTGATTGGCTTTCTCAGGCATGGTTCCTAATGCACCACCGACAATCAGTCCCAGTGCGCCGCAAATAGAAGTTAATGGTGTTCTGAGTTCATGGCTCACCGTGGAGACGAACTCACTTTTCATTTTTTCGATACGTTGTTGTTCGGTGATGTCTCGAACAACGCAGATAAATAATTGCTGATCATGTTGCATGCTACTGGAGACCGCGATTTCGACAGGAAATGTGCTGTCATCCTTGCGTCGTCCAGTGGCTAATTCTGTGCCTTCTAAACAAAGAATATTTCTCTTGAGTGAGTCAGTTTTTTCGTCTGTGGTATCAGTCTGACATAACAGGATAGTGAGATTACGTCCTATGACTTCATCCGCCTGATAATCAAACGTCGTTTCAGCTGCACGGTTGAATGAGCGGATGTTTCCCTGTCGATCGAAGGTGATAATGGCATCAACAACGTTGTCCAGAATTATCCGAATTTCGTCAGTGCGTTGCGCAATCAGTGTTTCCAGTGACATTTGAAAATGCTGGAGTCTTTCTACCATGATATTAAAGGTATCGACAAACTGACCTATTTCGTCGGGATGATTCCATGTGACATGCGTTTGTGCATTTGGATGCAACGCCAGCGCCACCGATGCATCGCTGATCGATTTAAATTGTTGGACAAACACAGCGCTGGCCTTGCGGCTCAGTAAAAAAGCTGCAGCGACCGCGACGATGCCCATTAACAGATACAACAAGAAGATAAGTAATAGTTGAAATAAAAATGATCTGGATTTTTCAGCATAGACAAGGTTAATTTCACTGCTACTGTCTACCTGTCCCATTTTTAAAATAGTGCGGCTGACTTTATCCGGAATGTGGTTGGCATCACAGTTAACGCTGTAAATAGGTTCACGCATGGTCGAGACTGTCAGGCAATCATCCGCATCCAGATGATTGCCTGGTAAATCGAACAAGGCATTTGTTTCGACAATGGCCAGCAATACTCCTTCATAGGATTTGGCTGCCGGATAAAAAATGGGTACAGCCAGTATGATGTTGTGACGTTGCTGACTCATAACCGGAATGATGTTGGCCTGTTCCGTTTTCAGAGATTCAATCGCAATATGCCGCAGTTCCTCACCGAGATGGAGATGGTCGGGCATATTGCCTGCGAAAGGCATCGCATTCGCATCAAACAGGATGAGTTTTACCGGCAAGTCGATTGGTAAACGGAAGTCGCGCAAGATCGGCGTCAGGTATATTTCACGCCCCGATGAATCCACAAACGCATTCACAATCAAACTGCTTTTTGCCAGCTGACTGAGCGCATGCTCCATCGCTGATAAACGGAATTCGTATGTGTCGCCAATTCGATTAATACTATTGTTGGTGTGATCGTTATCGTTCTTTTTAGCTTGATAGAAAAATAGTGTAAACGAGATGATACCGAGTAAGACAACCAGTCCAAATGCAGTAGCGACACTCACAAGAATAATACGATTACCAATGCTGCGACCGAGCCAGGCAGACAGATGACGCTTCACATTGATCCCAGCATATTGTTTATTTATTTGCTCTGGAAGATTGAGAAAATATTTTTTCTAAAGCGCCATCCAATGGCGCATAACGAGCCATAAAGATATTTTTTAATTCCAGCGCTTCGTGTCGTTTAGCCGTAAAAGGCGGATTGTATGTACGTATCAGACCATCGTAGTACTTCAGATTTTCTAAGGCTGTGCGTATGGCTTTGCGATCGGTGCTGCCTGCTTGATTGATTGCTTGTGCCAGAATATGCGTCAGATCATAGGCGTGAGCCACACCGACTGGAGACAAAATGTCCCGTGCACTTTTACTGCCGAATTTCTTATTGTGATCAGCGACTATTTTTGAAATTTTAGCTGACTTGCCATCGAGAAAAGAAAAAGTCTGTACGACAGCAAAATCCAGTTGGAAGAATCTGGGGCCAACAAGTTTGGGTAAATCTCCTCCAGTGACGCCCCAGTGACTGGCTACCGGCAATCGGTCATTTTCTGGTAGGGATAACAAGGCTTTTGACAGAACTTCTGCATCTTCCGCATTGGCTGTCAGCAAAATCGCCTGCGCACCTTTTTCCTTGAGATTGCGGATTTTGGCCAACATGCTGTCCTGTTTGTCGTCCCAGTTAATCCACTGAGTATCAACGATGGAAAGCTGCCTTTTTTTCTTCAGATAAGCTTCTGCAGCTTTTTTTGTGCTGCGGCCCCAGCTCGTATTGAGCATCATCAAGCCAATTTTTTTAATACCTTTCCGCTCAAGGTAATCAATCATCGTCAGCGCGGCCCAGCTATCCTTCAGTGAAAGACGGAATACATAATTGGGAAAATAACCATTATCGACAATATCATCCGCAGCAGCCCACGGATCGAGCAGGGGAATGCCAAGTTCATGTATGGTGGGCATAGAACTCAGCACCGTGGGGCTGAAGCGGCCGCAATATACCGCAACCAGCTCCGGTATAGTCGCGAACTCTCTGATGTTAGCAATGCTGCGTGCAGGGACAGAATGATTGGCACGTTCGATCAGTTGCAGTGGCCTGCCTCCCAAGACGCCACCACGTTGATTGATCTCTTCTGCTGCAAGCAGAATTCCTTGCTTGATGGCTTCTGCGGAAGTACTGCTGGAATGACCAAACTCCCCGTCCAGTCCAATCAGAACCGGGGGTTTCTCTCCTGCCTGCGCATGCGTATACGTGGTGAGAGTGATTGCTGTCAGCGTTAATAATATGATAAATGCAACGCGCAATAGCCTCGTTGCTTTGGGAGTGAAATGTGTCATCTGCAATTGGCCATTTATTCTGCGCGATATTACATTCATCTGTTTTTTTGTGGCAAGTAATTTAAACGACATTGCTGATTATTTAATCAAATTGCCTATGCGATATCATACTTGGATATCGACCAAATTCATCCATCTGCTTATGATGACTTCTTGATGAAGATCCGGCCTGGTGTATTCAATTTCATCGTTTTCAATTGAGGGCTTACATGATGAAATCGCTAATATCAGGCGGTGCTTTCAGATATAATCGGGCTTATGACGAGACTGGTTCGATTATTACTGTGCATGCTGATGTTGGCGATTCCTCTGCAAGGACTTGCCGCAGTGACCATGGTGAAGTGTGGTGTCGAATCCCATCCTGAGTTTACCGTGAATATGTCACCACACGGATTGCACTCACAGCACCACGATGTCACCACCGATAAGGTTTCAGAGAAGCATTCTCATTCATTGTCAAACAGCGTTTCTAAAAACAAATGTAGTTCTTGTGCCAACTGTGGTGTTTGCTCTGGCGCTGTTGCACTACTGATGACGTTTGTTGAGTCAGACAACGTCAGCCTCTCTTCTGAAAAAATCATTCAGACTTCTTTTACGCATTCAGGACATATCAGTAATGTTCCTGAGCGACCTCCTAAAGCGTAACACTGCAATGTGTGTCAGGCAGTATTGTTACTGCCATTTCATCTGAGTTTTATTGAGGATTGTGCCGCAGCAATGTACGCAGATGCTTTGCTACGTCTTTGCCTGTTGGCTTGATCATATTATTTTTGACGAAATGTAATCTGCTCAGTATGCCGGACTGATCGCCGGTGCCTGAGTCCGAAATTCAGGTTCATTTCATGTGAAAGAGAAGCATATGATAATTTTTCGCCGCTTACGATATCTCGACAATGTTTTTAAAATAACAGCGTTTGTGCTCACGCCCATGTTGCTGGGGGCTTGTACTACCTTTAGCAAAGATGGTGGTTTTTCTGATGTCGAGCAGGCTGCCCGGCAGCATCTGAAAAAGGACATTGTCTGGCAACGCACCGGTAGTGAGCAGGGGCCGATCAATGGGCGCGTCGGTGAGTTACTGAAGTCTCCCCTGAGTGTGGAGGATGCTGTGCAAGTCGCTTTGTTGAATAATCAGGGGTTGCAGGCGTCGTTTTACGAGTTAGGTATTTCCGAGTCTGAATTCGTACAAGCTGGCCGTTTGCCTAATCCGGGATTTTCCTTTGGTCGCAGCAGACAGGGCGAGAACATCGAAATTGACCGTAGCGTGTCTTTTAATATTGCCCGACTGTTCATGTTGCCGTATCTGAAGCAGATGGAGCAACATCGTTTTGAACAAACCAAACGTGACGTGACGATGAAGATGTTGGCGCTTGCCTCAGAAACTCGCAAAGCGTATTACATGTCGGTAGCAGCTGATCAGTCGGTGTTATATATGCAGCAGGTAAAGAGAGCGGCAGATGCTGGAGGTGAGCTTGCAAAAAGAGCTGCCGCTGCGGGTAATTTCAACAAATTACAGCAAGCGAGGGAACAAGCGTTTTACTCTGAAGCGGTATTGAATCTGGCCAGAGCGGAACAGGCGCAAATCCGCAACAGGGAAAAACTGATTCGGTTGATGGGGCTGCATGGTGCACAAACGACGTTTAGTTTACCGGCCAGATTGCCGGATTTGCCAAAAACACCTGAGGAGATGGGGGATGTCGAGCAAATCGCCATGACGCGACGTCTGGACGTGCAGGCAGCACGCTTAGGTACGGCGCAGTTGGCAAACAATCTGGGTTTGAGCAAAGCGACTCGCTTTGTGAATGTGCTGGAGGTGGGCGGTGTGCGCAATTCATTTAGCGATCAGGCCGTACAGCGCGGCTATTCAGTGAGCCTGGAGCTACCTTTATTTGACTGGAGCGATGCCCGGGTCGCTAAAGCAGAAGCAATGTATATGCAGGCATTGCACCGCACCGCTGAGATTGCCGTCAATGCACGTTCAGAAGTGCGCGAATCGTATCAGATATATCGCTCTAGTTATGATATCGCCCGGCACTTCATGGATGAAATTGTGCCATTAAAAAAGCGGGTATCTGAAGAAAATCAATTGTTGTACAACGGTATGCTGATGAGTGTTTTTGATCTGTTAGCAGACGCAAGGGCGCAGATCAGCAGCGTCAACGGGGCGATTGAGGCAAGTCGGGATTTCTGGATCGCTCAGTCTGACCTGCACATGAGCGTCTTGGGTCATCCAGCGATCTCCTCCGCGCCGGAAGCCAATATTTCCGGCGTAACGACATCTGTTGTTAACTAATTCAGGTAATGAGAAGAACATGAACACAAGAAGACATTTTTTAAGTGGACTCGGTGCCATCACCGCCGCTGCAAGTGCGGCTTCCGTCAGTAAAGTGGCAATGGCGGCCTTGCCTGAACCCGTGATTCAGACATCTGCCGATACCATGCCGCCCGTGATTCCCAATTCAGGTCGTTCCTACAATCCTGTTGTGACATTGAATGGATGGACTTTGCCGTGGCGGATGAATCAGGGCGTCAAGGAATTTCATCTGGTTGCCGAACCTGTCGTCAGAGAAATGGCGCCGGGAATGAAAGCCCATTTGTGGGGTTATAACGGACAATCTCCCGGCCCAACGATTGAGGTGGTGGAGGGCGATAGAGTGCGTATTTTTGTGACAAATAAATTGCCTGAACACACCAGTGTTCACTGGCATGGTCAACGTGTGCCTAACGGCATGGATGGCGTTTCGGGCTTGACGCAAAAGCCGATTCCCCCCGGGAAAACATTCATGTATGAATTTGTTGCGCGACGTGCCGGAACGTTTATGTACCATCCACATGCAGATGAAATGACGCAAATGGCGATGGGAATGATGGGATTCTGGGTAACCCATCCGAAGACGAAACATCCGTTGATTACTGAAGTCGACAGGGATTTTGTATTTCTTCTCAATGCCTACGATATTGAACCTGGTGCGTACAAGCCAAAAACGTCGACGATGCTGAATTTCAATTTATGGAGTTGGAACAGCCGGGTTTTTCCGGGAATCGATCCGCTCGTCGTACGCAAGAACGACAAAGTACGTATTCGCGTTGGTAATCTCACGATGACCAATCATCCGATTCATTTGCATGGACACGAATTTCAGGTGACAGGAACCGATGGCGGACCTATACCGCATTCTGCGCGCTGGCCAGAAGTGACAACCGATATCGCGGTTGGACAAATGCGGCAAATAGAATTGGTGGCGGATGAAGAGGGCGACTGGGCATTTCACTGCCATAAGTCGCATCACACGATGAACGCGATGGGACATGATATTCCGAATCTGATTGGTGTTGATCATAGTGATGTTGCCATGCAGATTACCAACCTGATTCCTGACTATATGGCGATGGGTGAACGTGGAATGGCGGATATGGGGGCCATGGCGATGCCACTGCCGGAAAACACTTTACCGATGATGACGGGTGAAGGGCCGTTCGGTGGTGTGGAAATGGGCGGCATGTTCAGTGTGTTGAAAGTACGTAAGAACCAGAAAGCGGGTGATTATAAAGATCCCGGCTGGTATCAGCATCCCGCTGGTACGGTTGCCGCTGAATGGACAAATCCGTTGACACCTCCGGCTAGATCAGGTTCTGCGGGGGGGGAATCCATGCCACTGCAACAAAAGACGCAAGCTGATATCGAAGTTCAGGTGCGCAAACCGATGGGCAAGATGGAGCATTAGTATCGTAATACATGGCATCTGTCATGTATTACCTTCGGTGCTGGTTGTATTCGCTCAAATGGCAACTGAGCGAATACATTCAATCTTCACACTTCTGCCGCAGTTTATCGGCGTTTTTTGTTGGCGGCAGAGGGCTTGGTTTGCGGCCAGTGTTCTTTGATGATGTGTGCGAGTTTGTTGAAAGCCGGTTGTATCTGATCGTCGGGAACGCAAGCATAGCCTAGCAGCAGACCGGGTTTTGCTGTTGCTTTGTGCATGTAATAGCGTGACAGGGGACGGGCTACAATACCAATGGAACGGGCGGCATGACTGATGGCAAAATCATCGGATCCGGGCGGTAATTCCAGTGCCAGGTGCAGGCCTGCATCACCTCCACCAGTGAGAAGCTGATCGCCAAAATGATGTTCAATGGCTTGCAGCAAGAGGTTCAGGCGTTTTGCATATAGCAGGCGCATGCGCCGTATATGCGAGGCAAAATGTCCTTCCCGCATGAAATCAGAGAGGATTGCCTGAATAAACATTTGCCCGCCACGATACAGTTCAGAGTGCCCGGTTGCGAAGGCGTTAGCCAGTTTTTCCGGAACAACCAGAAACCCGATTCTGAGTCCTGGAAATAGTGTCTTTGTGAACGTCCCCATGTACAGTACCCGGTCGTTGGTATCCATGCCTTGCAGCGAAGCCAGAGGTCTGCTGCCGTAACGAAATTCGCTGTCGTAATCGTCCTCAATGATCCACACCTTTTTAGCCGCAGCGTATTCCAGAAGCATACGTCGTCGCGACAGGCTCATTACCGTTCCCAGCGGATACTGATGTGATGGTGTCACGACAATAAAGCGTGGTGGTACCTGCAAATCTTTGGGTTGCAGGCACATACCTTCGGCATCGACAGGGATCGGTACTGGCTGTATTCCCTGTGATTGCAACACACTGCGTGTACCCCAGTAACATGGATCCTCCAGCCAGGCGCGGTCGCCATTTTCACCCAGCATACGCATAATCAGATCAATGGATTGATGAATGCCCGTCGTGATCAGTATTTGCTCTGCTTTACAGTTGACGGAGCGTGCCACCCGCAGATAATCAGCAATCGCCTCCCGTAATGGGAAATGGCCTCCAGCGTCGCCATAGGTCAACAGGTCGGCACGTGAACGTCTCCATGCTTTATTTTGCAAACGACTCCAGATTTTGCTGGGAAACAGCGTGACATCAGGCACGCCCGGCATAAATGCTCCCCACTGCAGATCACTGACACCAGCCTTTTTTAATAATTGCTTGCCACGTTGTGATAAGCCAGATGAGCCAGTTGGTTCAACTTTGGTATTAGTCGTTGTTTTGTTGTGTGAAAACAACGTGGTAATTTGATCTGAAGCGGTATCCGCAACAAAACTACCTGCCCCCCGGCGGGTTTCCAGATAGCCTTCCGCAATCAATTGTTCATACGCATATGTGACTGTATTGCGTGACATTTTCAACTCTTTGGACAGGTCTCTGGAGGAGGGCATTTGCAGTCCTGCGGGCAGACTTCCAGTCAGTACGGCCTCACGGATTACCTGATAAATCTGGCGGTTGACGGGGCCGCCATTGGCACGGTCTATACGTTGTAGTAAAAAATCTGGCAAAGAGGCAATACGCAAAGTGGCACCATCAAATAATCAAAAGTGGATATATAAGATAGCACCAAATCGACTTTAATATGAGTCATCACTTAGTCGCCACAGACGTATTGCTCTAGAACAGGAAATGAATATATGAAGAATGCTGATTTACAACAACGCAAAGAAGCTGCTACACCACGCGGCGTCGGTGTCATGTGCCAGTTTTACGCTTCACGTGCACAAAACGCAGAACTCTGGGATGTCGAAAACCGCCGGTATATTGACTTCGCTGCCGGTATTGCCGTTCTGAACACCGGCCACCGCCATCCACGACTGGTCAGCGCAATTCAGGAGCAATTAGAAAAATTCACCCATTCCTGCTACCAGATCGTTCCTTATGAAAGTTATGTTGAGCTGGCTGAAAAGATCAATCAGATCACGCCAGGTTCTCATGTCAAGAAAACAGCCTTGTTTTCGACCGGTGCAGAAGCTGTTGAAAACGCGATCAAAATCGCACGTGCAGCAACTGGTCGTTCTGCCGTCATCGCTTTCACAGGCGGCTTTCATGGTCGTACGATGATGGGTATGGCGCTGACAGGCAAAGTGGCACCTTACAAACTGGGATTCGGGCCATTGCCATCGGAAGTCTATCACGCACCATTCCCGATTGAATTGCACGGAGTCAGTACTGCCGATTCTCTGGCGGCACTGCAATCATTATTTAAAGCCGATGTTGATCCTAAGCGCGTTGCAGCCATCATTCTGGAACCTGTACAAGGTGAAGGAGGTTTTTATGCTGCACCGGTGGATTTCATGCAAGCCCTGCGTAAATTGTGCGATGAACACGGGATTTTGTTGATCGCTGATGAAGTGCAGACAGGTTTTGCCAGAACTGGAAAACTGTTTGCAATGGAACACTATGCCGTGATCCCTGATCTGATGACGATGGCGAAAAGCCTTGCAGGTGGCATGCCTCTTGCTGCTGTATGCGGCCGGGCTGAAATCATGGACGCTCCGGCTCCCGGCGGTTTAGGCGGCACTTATGCAGGAAATCCACTTGCGATCGCTTCGGCTCTGGCAGTGTTAGAAGTGATTAAAGACGAGCAATTGTGTGATCGTGCACAAGTGTTGGGTGATCGGTTGAAAGAAACGCTGAACTCGTTGCGTGCCAAGGTGCCTCGCATTGTTGATGTACGCGGATTAGGTGGCATGGTTGCAGTTGAATTCAGTGATCCTGTCAGTGCGCAGCCTGATGCCGACTTTACCAAACGTGTGCAAGCACTGGCACTGCAGAAAGGTTTGTTGTTGCTGACTTGCGGTACCTACGGCAACGTCATCCGCTTCCTGTTTCCATTGACGATCAGCGACGCGCTGATGGATGAAGCACTGTCCATACTCGCCGATGCAATGCAGCAAGCCTGACTTGTCAGGTAGGCAGGTGCTACAACCGGGTATATGTTGTGGCATCTGTCGATGTCAGAAAAAGTAGTGAACGAAAATACAGGGGACTTAGTTTGAAACAGGAAAATACGACCGGCGACGGGCAAGACACACTGGTGGCTTTTCGTGGGGTACAAAAAACCTATGATGGCGAAAATCTGGTCGTCAAGCATCTGGATCTGAATATCCGCAAAGGAGAATTTCTGACTTTGCTTGGACCATCTGGTTCAGGAAAAACAACCTGCCTGATGATGCTGGCCGGATTTGAATTCCCCACTGGCGGAGAAATTTATCTCGGTGGAAAACTGTTGAATAAAGTGCCGCCTCATAAGCGTAATATCGGCATGGTGTTTCAGAACTATGCTTTATTTCCGCATATGACCGTCGGGCAAAACGTGGCTTACCCTTTGCAAGTCCGTGGCATGAATGCCAGCAGTCGTGCTGAGAAAGTTAAAAAGGCACTGGATATGGTGCAAATGGGTAAATTTATTGATCGTTATCCAGCGCAGTTATCTGGTGGACAGCAACAACGTATCGCACTGGCACGCGCACTCGTATTCGATCCCGAATTGGTGCTGATGGATGAACCTCTCGGGGCGCTCGACAAGCAATTACGTGAAACATGCAATTGGAGTTGAAGGCACTGCATCATCGACTGGGGCTGACATTCGTGTATGTCACACATGATCAGAGTGAAGCCTTGACGATGTCGGATCGGGTTGCCGTTTTTGATCAGGGAATTATCCAGCAGCTGGCCGTTGTCGATAATCTCTATGAATACCCGGAAAATCAGTTTGTTGCTGGCTTCATCGGCGACAACAATAAATTCAAAGCACGCGTCATTTCCAGCAACAACGGTCATTGCGAAGTGGCATTGCCGGATGGCAGCATGCTGCGCGGTATCAATGCCAATGCAGCGCAATTAAATCAGGATGTGATTGCCTGTGTCCGTCCTGAGCGCATTCGTCTTGGAACCGATACCGGTGCAACTGGAAATGTTCTCAGAGCTACTGTCTCGGATCTGATCTATTTTGGTGATCATGTTCGTGTGCGATGCGAGATGCCGCAGCAAGAAGATTGTTTCGTCAAGCTGACGCTGAATGATCCCGCACTGGCAAGTCTGTCAGAAGGCTCACGCGTCACCTTGGAGATAGACCCGGATCGCTTGCGCGTATTCATTTAGTGAACTGTAAAAAGTATCGCTATTTATTTGTCGATGTTGTTGTAAAACTAAACTAAGAGAGCCAATATGAGACCTGCTATAAAATCCACTATGAAACCTGTACTGCTTTCACTGCTTTTGTCTGCTGGTCTGACACAGGCTGCCGAAATTACTGTTGTCAATTTTGGCGGTGCTAACGGAAACGCGCAAAAGTCTGCCTATGTAGAGCCATTTCAGACTGCAACCGGCAATAAAATTGTCTCCGTTGAATACAATGGCGAAATGGCGAAAATTAAAGCCATGGTAGAAGCAAAAAAAGTCAGCTGGGATGTTGTTGAAGTTGAGTCAGGCGAAATTGGCCGTGCTTGTGAAGAGGGTTTGCTGGAGAAAATCAATATCAGTAAGCTGGGAAAAAAATCTGACTTCATGCCGGAAGCCCTGCATGAATGTGGCGTCGGTGCTTTTGTCTGGTCAACAGTCCTGGCCTACAACGCAGACAAACTCAAATCAGCTCCTGGTGGTTGGGCAGATTTCTGGGATGTGAAAAAATACCCTGGAAAACGCGGTATGCGTAAAGGTGCCCGTTATAACCTTGAATTTGCTTTGATGGCAGACGGTGTTCCGACAAAAGACGTCTACAGCGTGTTGGCAACCAAAGCAGGTGTTGATCGTGCATTTAAAAAACTGGATGCACTGAAACCAAATATTCAATGGTGGGAAGCAGGTGCGCAGCCACCACAATTCCTGGTTGCAGGCGATGTCGTGATGACAACCGCATTTAATGGACGTATCGATGCCGCGAAACGTGAAGGACGTAACCTCAAAGTTACCTGGGCAGGCAGTATCTATGATCTGGATTTCTGGGTCATTCCTAAAGGTTCTGCGAACAAGGAAACGGCAGAGAAATTTATTGCTTTTGCACTGACGCCAGATGCACAAAAAAATTACGCTCAAAAAATCGCTTATGGCCCTGTGAACGTGAATGCACTGAAATTATTGGATGCGAAAACATTGGCTGATTTGCCGACTTCCAGTACTAACGCTAAAGATGCAATCCAGCAAAATCTGAAATTCTGGACTGATCACGGTGAAGATCTGGAACAGCGCTTCGCAGCTTGGGCTGCAAAATAATTCAGACCCGCTTCTAACACAATGAATGTCACCCGTATCAACGGGTGACATCGTTCGACATTATCAGGTATTCCGACATGACCACAGCAACAATCGCAACAGTGCCGGTTTCTGGTGCTGCTGCCGAAAGATCACGATCCCAATTGAAGCGTGATTTACGGGCAGCACAGTTGCGCAAGAAAATCACTGCATTTGCATTAATCGCTCCACTCGCCATTTTTTTGCTGATCACGTTTATCGTTCCGATCGCTGTATTACTTGTTCGTTCGGTTGATAATCCTGAAGTCGCAACGACCTTACCAAAGACGGTGAAGGCGTTGAGTCACTGGGATAAAAAGAATTTACCGGATGACGCAGCGTTCGTCGCTTTGTCATCCGATCTGAACATTGCTAAAGAAAATAATACCGGCGGAACTCTGGCGCGCCGTATTAACTCTGAAATTCCCGGCGCACGTTCTGTCATCATGAAGACCATGCGTGCAATGCCATTACTGAATGCCGAAGGTCAGCCATTGGCGGTGGCAGAGGTAAAGCCCGCGCTGATTGCACTGGATGAACAATGGGGGCAACTGGAGTACTGGCAAACTATTGCCAAAAACAACTCGCTTTATTCTCCTTATTATTTGCTGGCATCGCTGGATATGAAGCAGGACAGGTTCGGTGATATTGAACGTATCGATGATGAACAAGCTGTCTACGTCAAGATTTTTTCACGCACGTTTGTGATCAGCCTGGTCGTTACCTTGTTATGTCTGATTATTGCGTACCCACTTGCTTACTGGTTTTCGCTGATGTCAGAGCGACGTGCCAATCTGTTCATGATTCTGGTGTTGATTCCCTTCTGGACATCGATTCTGGTCAGAGTTGCAGCATGGATTGTGTTGCTGCAATCAGAAGGGCTGGTCAATAAAGGATTGATGGCGGCGGGTTTGACAAAGGCTCCGCTTGAATTGCTATTCAATCGGTTTGGCGTCTATGTTTCCATGACGCATATTTTATTGCCCTTCATGATTTTGCCTTTGTATAGCGTCATGAAGGCGATTCCACCAACGTATATGCGTGCAGCTATTTCACTGGGCAGTCATCCTTTTGCCGCATTCTGGCGTGTCTATGTGCCGCAAACTTTGCCAGGTGTGGCAGCGGGTGGTTTGCTGGTGTTTATTCTGGCACTCGGTTACTACATTACCCCTGCATTGCTGGGTGGTCCAAATGAACAGATGGTCAGCTATTACATTGCCTATTTTACGAATGTCACTATCAACTGGGGCATGGCTTGCGCCTTAGGCAGCCTGTTGCTCGCCGCAACGCTGGTGTTGTACAGCATCTATCTGCGCTTTACAAAAACCGAAGTCGCTTCGTAAGGGGAATTATTCAATGAAATCATCTTTACCGCTTTTCCCTCCTCATGCGTCCTTGATTGAGCGTATCTGGTTTGTTTTTTTGCGTTCGGCGAATGTCCTGACCTTGCTATTTCTCGTGTTGCCGATTCTGGTCATCGTCCCTCTGTCGTTCTCGGACAGCACATTTCTGGCCTATCCGATTCCTGGCTTTTCTTTGCGCTGGTATGACAATCTTCTGCACTCCAGCGAATGGATGCGTGCTGCGAAAAACAGTTTCATCGTGGCACCACTGGCGACCCTTATCGCAACGGTGCTAGGAACGCTGGCAGCAATGGGGTTGAATAAAGCTGCATTTACAGGCAAGGCATTCCTGATGGCGATCCTGATTTCACCGATGGTCGTACCAGTGGTGGTCGTCGGCGTCGGTGTGTATTTGTTTTTTGCACAGATCGGATTGTCTGACAGTTATACCGGATTGATATTTGCTCATGCTGCGTTGGGCGCGCCATTTGTCGTGACGACTGTGTCAGCGACATTGCAGGGATTTAATCACAATCTGGTACGTGCCAGTCTCAGTCTGGGAGCAGGGCCGGTCAGAACGTTTTTCCGTATTACCTTGCCGGTAATTGCACCGGGTCTGATCTCTGGTGCATTGTTTGCTTTTGCCACCTCGTTTGACGAAGTGGTCATTACTTTGTTTGTTGCAGGTCCTGAGCAAACGACGTTGCCACGCCAGATGTTTACTGGTATCCGTGAAAATATCAGTCCCACCATCGCTGCACTGGCAACGATTCTGATCGTCTTCTCAATTTGTTTGCTGCTCTCATTAGAGTGGTTACGTGGCCGCAATAAGGCTGCCGCAAAATTTTAATCAGGAAACTCATGTTACAGCTTAAAGATTCAACATTACTGCGTCAGCAAGCCTATCTGAATGGTAGTTGGACTGATGCCGACGATGGCAGCACGTTTGCTGTCTACAACCCGGCAACTGGAGAGTTGCTTGGCCATGTGCCACAAATGGGGACAGCGGAAACGCAACGTGCCATTCTTGGAGCAAAAGAGGCATGGCCGGCTTGGCGGAAAAAAACAGGCAAAGAACGCAGCGCCATTTTACGTCGCTGGAATGATCTGATGCTGGCTAATCAAGAAGATCTGGCATTGATCATGACAGCCGAACAAGGCAAGCCACTTGCAGAAGCAAAAGGCGAAATTGTCTACGCTGCGTCGTTTATTGAGTGGTTTGCTGAAGAGGCTAAACGTGTTAGTGGTGATACTTTGCAATCACCTTGGAGCGATCGTCGTCTGCTGGTTCAAAAAGAGCCAATTGGTGTTTGTGCCGCGATTACGCCGTGGAACTTCCCGGCCGCGATGATTACCCGAAAAGCGGGGCCAGCATTAGCTGCAGGCTGTCCTATGCTGCTTAAACCTGCTGAAGCGACACCGTTTTCTGCTCTGGCATTAGCGGAACTGGCACATCGTGCCGGTGTACCAGCGGGTGTGTTTAGTGTCCTGACCGGAAAGCCCAAGGAAATTGGCGCAGAAATGTGCAGTAACCCTATCGTAAGAAAACTGAGCTTCACAGGGTCGACCGCGATTGGCCGATTGTTGATGCAGCAAAGCGCGCAGACGATTAAAAAGCTGTCTCTGGAATTAGGTGGAAATGCTCCGTTCATCGTATTTGACGATGCAGATCTGGATGCAGCAGTAGAAGGTGCGATGGTATCCAAGTTTCGCAATGCCGGACAAACCTGTGTTTGCGCCAATCGTATCTATGTACAAGATGGTGTATATGACGCGTTTGCTGCCAAACTGGTTGCCGCAGTAGAAAAGCTACGTCCGGGGAATGGCATGCAGGCAGACGTCAATCAAGGACCGTTGATTGATGAAAAGGCAGTGCAAAAAGTGGAAGCACATATTGCCGATGCCGTGGCTCACGGTGGCCGGATATTGACTGGTGGCAGGCGCCATGCTTTGGGGCAGACTTTTTTTGAGCCTACCGTCATTGCAGATATTAGTACCGATAGCCTGATTGCCCGTGAAGAGACCTTTGGCCCATTGGCTCCGCTGTTCCGATTTAAAACCGATGAGGATGTCATTGCAATGGCAAATGACAGCGAATTTGGCCTGGCCAGTTATTTCTATGCACGTGACATTAGTCGTATCTGGCGCGTTGCGGAAGCGTTAGAGAGCGGTATGGTCGGTGTGAATACCGGATTGATTTCAAATGAGGTGGCTCCGTTTGGTGGCGTGAAGCAGTCCGGCCTTGGAAGAGAAGGATCCAGTTACGGTATGGACGATTATCTGGTGATGAAATACGTCTGTCTAGGTTTGTAATGGTTGATTGAATCAGTCAATTTCTTTCAGTCGTGTTCCGGACAGAATGGCGAATTGTATTACTGCGCAGCTGAGGATATATCAATGCTGATTGTTACTGTCTTTAATGTTTAAACAGGACTGATTCCCGCTACTTTGCTGAGCATCATGAGTGCCGCAAATAATGAAACCCCTGCAAAAAGGTGTTTGATTGTTTGCGGACTCATTTTATTCGCCCACATCTGACCCACCAGCAAGCCTGCGATGCTGCCGCTGGCAAACGGAATGGCAACTGGCCACGAGAGAGAGCCGTGTAGCGCTGCGGCAGAAACACCGCTGACCGATACCAGCGTAATGACGGCCAATGAGGTTGCCTGAATACTGCGTATATCCAGTTGAGAGTGACGTGTCAGGGAGGGAATAATCACAAACCCACCTCCGACACCAATCAGGCCACTTAACAGGCCAGACATAAAGCCGATACCAGCGATTTTACGCATACAGCGTAATGTCCAGTTCAGATGTACATCATCTTTTTTCAGTGCACAAGCCAACTGATCTGGCTTCAGAGGGGCTGGCGACGACTGTCTGAATGTGCGGGTGGCGTTGTATAACAGAATGAATGCAAAGCCCAGTAGCAGAGGCCGGTTAGGTATATATTGCGCCAGTAAAATGCCGAACGGCGCTGCCAGCATGCCGGAAATTCCCATCAGAATGGCGGCTCGATAGCGGACAATACCTCGGTATAAGCCTATGAGCGCTCCCAAGCCAGAAGCGAGACCAACAGCGAGTAATCCGATGGGAGAGGCTGCCTGCATTGGCAGATGCAGAAAAAAAACAAGCAGAGGAACAGACAGTATTCCACCTCCGGCTCCTGTTAATGCCAGAATCAAGCCGACGATCATTCCCAGTCCAGAAGTAATCAGTTGCGTATCCACAAATAGTTTCAGAAATCGATCGTGTTAGAAAACGTTAACCGGAATTTTAAGATAGCGGATTCCATTGATGTCGGGATTGGGTAATTTCCCTGCCCGGATATTTACCTGTACCGATTGCATGAGTAACTCGGGCATTGATAATGTTTTATCGCGTTCGGTTCTCATGTTGGCAAACGTCGCTTCAGAAATGCCGGTATGCACATGAACGTTATGACGAGATTGTTCTTCTACAGTTGTCACCCACATTGGCGCGCGGCTATCGGGAGGATAGTCGTGACACAGATGCAGGCGCGTGTCAGGTGGTAATGTAAATATTTTCTGAATGGAGTGGTAAAGCATTGCCGCATCACCACCAGGGAAATCACATCGTGCCGTCCCATAATCAGGCATAAATAAGGTATCACCGACAAACGCATCTTTACCTACCAGGTACGTCATACAAGCAGGCGTGTGACCGGGTGTATGCATCGCCGTTATGACCATTTCACCGACATAAAATTGTTCGCCATTTTCGAAAAGATGATCGAAATCTTTTCCATTGGTATTGAGATCATGCAAATCAAATATACGTTGAAATACTTGTTGTACTTCGCATATGTGGCGACCAATGCCAATTCGTCCGCCCAGTTGTTGCTGTAAATACGGTGCGGCAGATAAGTGATCAGCATGCGCATGTGTTTCAAGAATCCAGTCAACGATGAGTCCTGCATCGCGGACGTAGGCAATGACTTTGTCGGCGTTATCTGTTGAGGTTCGACCAGATGTTCTGTCATAGTCGAGCACACTATCAATGATTGCGGTATGTCGTGTATTGGAATCAGTCAGCACATGGGTGATCGTGTGGGTGGCATGATCATAAAAAGACTGTATGACAGGATCGCTCATATGCAGGATGGTTTATGTGAGTTATCGAAGTTATGTAAGCTAACTAACTAACTAACTAACTAACTAGCTTGCACTGTGCTGTATCAGTAAGCCAGGATAAAGTTGAATCAGGATTAGTCGAACAGAGGTAAAGTGTGTTTTGTCAACGGCTTTCCTGCTTGTATCCAGGCATCAATGCCACCGCTGATGGATTTGACAGACAGGTAACCCATTGTATGTAAGGACGCAGCAGCAAGTGCTGCGCGCCCACTGGTTTTACAGTAGAGCACAATATCAGTATCCCGGTCAGATAATTCAGGGTGATTGCTCAGTGCAAATTCCAGCATGCCACGCGATATATGGACTGCGCCCGGAATGTGGCCGCTGGCGTATTCATCGGCTTCACGGACATCCAGCAACACATCCGCCTGTTGTATAGCTTCTTCTGCTTCCGCTATGGAAATTTCTTTGATGTGTGACTTTGCTTCTTTTACGAGATCGAGTGCAGTTTTCATAGAATAGATTAAAATTTTTGCAGAAATAATGCTTGAGGGAATAGTACCCGGTAGTAACGATGCCAATGTCAGCCGGGTACTGGGCTATTGCTTACTTGCGTCGACAGGTGCTTAATCCGAACGGTAAATATGCTGGGCAGAAACGGAATAATCCCGTCAGTACCGGTACAACGCCTATCCATCCCCAAGGGCCAATATATCCCCCGAGTGTCAGCGCGATGAGGATGACACCCGCAACAATACGGATGATGCGGTCGAAATTTCCAACATTGACTTTAAACATGATGTGCTCCTGGTAGGTACTTCGTTGAGTCTGACTTCTCATAAAACTATTATTTTCCATTACCCATGGTGCTGAGTAATGCGGCCTGTGACTGCAATTGTTTGACAACATTGCTGCATACCAAATCACACAAGGCATAAATAGACGGATCGGCAATCTGATAATAAACAGATGTGCCACGGCCTTCCCTTTTAATGATGCCGTGTTTTGCCAAGTTAGATAAGTGGCGCGACACGTTGGCTTGTGAGCAATCGCAACGTTCTGCAAGTTCTCCGACGTTGTGCTCTTTATCGCGCATGCAGTGAAGTATGCGCAGACGGGTAGGTTCTGCCAGAACTGCAAAATATTGCGCTATCTGTTGTAGTGCCTGCTCGGATAATCTTTCCATCAACTGACATCCTTTTTGCCTGATTTGTCTGACGGTGTGCGTCTGATGCTAAGTATTGCATGGGTATAGTTCAATACTTATTTGCGCAATCACGCAAATAAGTATATGATCAATCAAGTTCAAATGCAATTAATTACTGTGTTTATTATCGTGTTTATCAGAGAAAGATCAAACAAATGCCAACATTTGCTCTCGCACGTCAGGCGCGCTTTTTAAGTCTGCTACTGGTTTTATATCTGCCTTTTATGGCGAACGCCGCAAACGTGGCGACCGTGCTGGCATCCTTGCCTGTCCGTGCAGATGGTAGTGAGCCAACGTATGTGGCAGAAGGGGTTGTGGAAGCATTAAGGCAGACGGTATTGTCCGCACAGATTTCTGGTGCCGTGACAGAGTTGTTGGTGAAGCCCGGTGACGTTGTTAAAAGCGGACAATTACTGTTACGTATCGACGCGCGTGCCGCGAATCAGGAAGCAAAGGCAAGTCAGGCGCAGGTGGACGCTGCTCGTGCCACGATGCTGGTGGCGGCCAAAGACTTTGACAGACAAAAACAGTTATTTGCTAAAAATTACATTAGCCAGGCACAACTGGACAGGGCAGAAGCGCAATATCAGACTGCCAGTGCGCAGGCGAAGGCACAAATTGCACAGGCAAGCGCAGTGCAAACGCAATCTGGATTTTATTTGTTGAATGCTCCGTATTCCGGCGTCGTTTCTGATGTGCCTGTGACGGTGGGAGATATGGCATTGCCCGGACGTACATTGGTGACCGTGTACGACCCGCGCGCCATGCGTGTTACGGCGAATGTGCCTCAGGAAAAACTGGCGCAGTTTTCCGCAAATCAGACCGAGCAGGCGATTCGTATAGAAATACCGGGAGCGGCGGAAAAATATCAAAGTGCCAGCAAGATTACGATCTTGCCTGTTGCAGATGCCATGACGCATTCGGTACAGGTGCGACTGGATTTACCCACAGGAATTACAGGCCTGACTCCGGGGATGTTTGCCCGCGCAATGTTTCATATTCGCAGCGCTGTCAATCTGCACTCTGTTACGCGTCTGTATGTTCCGGTGAAGTCTGTCATGCGGCGTGCTGAGATGCATGTTTTGTATGTCTTGAATGCGCAGGGTAAGCCGATACTACGACAGGTCAGACTGGGGCCGGTGAATGGTCAGGAAGTAGAAATCCTGAGCGGTATTTCAGCCGGTGAATCAGTGCTTCTCGATCCACTTGCTGTACAAATCACATCGTCCAGATAAGGTCAATCATATGCATTCAGCATCAGGTATTTCCGGTCGTATTGCTGCGTTTTTTCAGACGGCACAGATCACCCCATTACTGGCACTGGTCGCTTTTCTGCTGGGATTGTTTGCTATCGTCGTTACCCCCAGAGAAGAAGAGCCGCAAATCAATGTCACGATGGCGAATGTACTGATCCCATTTCCTGGCGCATCAGTCAAGGATGTGGAGCAGATGGTGGCTATTCCGGCAGAACAGGTGCTGAGTCAGATTGCTAATATTGAACACGTCACGTCGCTATCGCGTCCCGGCCTGGCGATTATTACAGTACAGTTTGAAGTGGGGATTCCACGTACAGAAGCCTTGGTACGCCTGTATAACACAGTGCACAGTAATCGTGACTGGCTGCCAGCCAATCTTGGTACGTTAGAGCCATTGATCAAACCAAAAGGGATTGATGACGTGCCGATTGTATCGTTCACGTTATGGAGCAAAAATCAGTCAACGGGTGCATTTGATCTTGAACGTGTTGCACACAGTATTGAAGCGGATTTGAAACGTGTCCAGGGAACGCGGGAAGTGTCCACCATTGGCGGTCCCGGACGTGCGATCAATATTGAGCTTGATCCAACCAAACTGGCTGCCAGTGGTTTGACGGTGGCTGATTTGCAGACCAGCCTGCAATCGGCGAATCTTGGACTCCCTGGCGGAGAGCTGATTGCGGGTAATCAATCATTAACGGTGGATGCAGGTTCGTTTTTAAAAAACGCACGAGACGTTGCTGAACTCATTGTGGGGGTCAAAGCAGGCAAGCCGGTGTTTTTACAAGACGTTGCACATATTGTTGATGGCGCTTTACCCGCTGCACGCTATGTCTGGCATGGAACAACAGGTAGTCATGCTGCAGAATATCCGGCGGTGACGATGACCGTCACCAAAAAGCCAGGGCAAAATGCCGTTGATGTCGCAAACGCTGTCATTGCACGTGTGAACATATTACACAATACAGTGATTCCTGCTGATGTAGAAGTCACAACAACGCGTAATTATGGGCAGACTGCGGAAGACAAGGCCAGTAAATTAATTCAGAAATTATTGTTTGCAACGGCCTCCGTTGTCGCGCTGGTCTTTTTGGCGCTGGGGCGTCGTGAGGCTGCAATTGTCGGTACGGCGGTGATATTAACCCTGACTGTGACATTATTTGCTTCGTGGGCATGGGGCTTTACTCTCAACCGGGTTTCTCTGTTTGCATTAATATTTTCGATCGGTATTCTGGTTGATGACGCCATTGTCGTTGTCGAAAATATTCATCGGCATCAGGCATTATTCCCTGATAAAAAGCTGGTCGACATTATCCCCGGTGCTGTGAATGAAGTGGGCGGCCCCACGATACTGGCGACATTGACAGTGATCGCAGCGTTACTGCCGATGGCATTTGTCAGTGGATTGATGGGACCTTACATGAGTCCTATCCCTATCAACGCGAGTATGGGCATGTTGTTGTCACTGGCGATTGCGTTCGTTGTGACACCGTGGTTGGCGCGTTTGTGGATGAGAGAAACGCATCATGACAATAAAGGGATCACTGAAAAGCTGGCGCCAGCATTTGCCGCTGTATTCCGTCCGTTTCTCGATGACCGCAATGGTAAAACGAATCGTCGCAAATTAAGCGCCGGTATTGCTGCGCTTATCCTTGTGTCGGTTGCGTTACCGGTGGCCGGTCTGGTGCAATTGAAGATGCTGCCTTTTGATAATAAATCAGAATTTCAGGTGATAGTTGATATGCCCGCCGGAACTCCTGTGGAAAAGACATCGGCTGTGTTGCATGAACTTGGCAATTATTTGCAAACAGTCGCGGAAGTCACTGACTATCAGGCATACGCAGGAACGGCGGCACCGATCAACTTTAATGGCCTGGTGCGACAATATTATTTACGTTCTGGTGGTGAGGTCGGTGATATTCAGGTTAATTTACTGGATAAACATCAACGTTCGGAAAAAAGCCACGCGATTGCCATCCGTATTCGCCCCGCATTACAAGAGATTGGCAAACGCTACTCGGCCAATATCAAGATTGTCGAAGTACCTCCGGGACCACCGGTGTTAGCACCGATCATCGCGGAGGTTTATGGCCCGACAGATGAAGGGCGACGTCAGGTAGCAAAATCCGTGCGCAAGGTATTTGAACAGTATGCCGGTGTCGTCGATGTAGACGATAGCAGTATCGTTGAAGCGCCGCGTAAAGTGATTTTTGTGGACAGACGCAAAGCATCCCAGTTGGGGGTGACGCAAGCCACCGTGGTGACGACCTTACGTGCTGGTCTGAATGGCGACGCAACGACTTATCTGCACGATGAAAGTAAATATCCTGCTGCTGCAAGCGTGCGTCTGCCTGTCGAACATCAGGGCAATCTGGATACGTTGCTGGCACTGAGTGTTAAAAATGTCCAGGGCAATCTTGTCCCATTACGTGAATTAGTGACAGTCAGCGATACTCTGCGGGAGCAGCCGATCTATCACAAAGATGGACTGGCGGTGAATTTTGTTGTCGGTGATATGGCTGGTAAGGTAGATAGCCCCCTCTACGGTATGTTTGCAATGCGTCCTGCAATTGTAAATATCGTCGCGCCTGGCAATAGCACACTCGATGAATATTTCATTCATGCTCCTGCTGATCCTTATCGCCGTTTCAGCCTGAAATGGGATGGTGAGTGGCAGGTAACTTATGAAACTTTCCGTGATATGGGCGCAGCTTATGCAGTGGGGCTGGTGTTGATTTATTTGCTAGTGGTCGCGCAATTTGGATCATACCTGACGCCCCTGATTATTATGGCGCCGATTCCATTTACGATCATCGGTGTTATGCCCGGCCATGCTCTGCTTGGCGCACAATATACTGCGACCAGCATGATAGGCATGATTGCATTGGCAGGTATTATCGTCCGCAACTCAATCCTGTTGGTTGATTTCATTCATGTTCAGATTGTGACGGGGATGACATTCAAAGAAGCGGTGATCAGTTCTGCAGTCACCAGAGCTCAGCCAATTGCTTTGACTGGTTTGGCTGCAATGATGGGTGCCTTTTTTATTCTCGATGATCCGATATTTAATGGCCTCGCCATATCGTTGATATTCGGTATATTCGTTTCGACGCTACTGACACTTGTCGTGATCCCCTTGCTGTATTACAGCGCTTATAAGAATAAATATGCGCAGTAAATATGTGGAGTCAATACAGGCCGAAGATGCTTGTAGCGGATAGGGTTGATGTTGGTAAATTTTTTTTAATATTTTAAGGAGCGGTCATGAGTAGTTGGCAAATGGTACGTAGCATCGCAGGGATATTTATTCTGATCAGCCTTGCACTTGGTGTCCCTGGAAGCCCTGTTTTCGTTAATGAATGGTGGCTGGGTTTTACCGTATTTGTTGGTCTCAATCTTTTGCAAAGTGGATTGACTAACTGGTGTCTGATGGAAATCATATTACGTAAATTGGGTTTGCCAGGTAATCGTTAAAAAAACGCTTTGATCAGAGCGTTCATCACTCAAGCTTGAGCCAGGTTCAAATCAACACCTGTCCGATTGCTGTCAGCGGTTATACATTATTGTCGGAGTAACTATTCGATGTATACTTGCCGCCCCAGACTTATTGCACGGTCGGAGGAGGTGGCAGCGCTGGCGATTGGTCGATCAATTTTGTTGAGTGATCGTCGCCAACACCTCTTTCTGTACCGGATTACAGGACACAGAATTGATAGATCAGAATTTTTGCAACAATCCCTATCCGATGTATGAACAACTCCGCGCAGCGGGGCCAATACATTGGAGCGAAGAATTTTGTGGTGGCGCCTGGCTGTTAAGTAATTATGAGGATGTCATGAGTGTATTACGTGACCCGCGTTTTTCCACTCAACGTGCCAGCCGCTGGATTAATAGCAGTATCAGCCATACCGGTAATGCTGGTAATGACTGTGACAGCGATAATCGCGCCGGTGGTACTCAAGCACATCGATCCGAGATAGCTGAACTCAAAGAGTTCAAACGTATCTTTGCAAGATCGCTGATGTTTTTGAATGGCAGCCACCATGCCAGATTGCGTAAAGTCATGAATGCTGGTTTCAAGCCAGTAATGTTGCAATCGGTGAAGCCGCGTATTCAAGCGCTCGTAAAGAAAATGGCTGCTAATTTGGAGCCTGATCATGGATCACGAGTCATTGATTTCATGAATGAGTTTGCGCGGCCACTTCCTGCACTGGTTATCGCCGGTATGCTGGGAGTTGATGCTGCGGATGAAAAAAATTTTCTGATCTGGTCAGATCAGATCGCTGCATTTATTGGTACTCCTACGCCCAGTATGGAAGTGGCACTTCTCGCACAGGAGGGCATCGTTGCATTAAACAATTATTTCAGCGAGCTATTGCCCTACCGACGCGCACATCCTGGTCAGGATCTGATCAGCCAATTAATTGCGGCGGAACTTGCGGGAGGTGTTATCACCACCAAAGAGTTGCTTGCACAATGTTGTACTCTGTTATTCGCAGGGCATGAAACAACCCGTAATTTACTTGGCAACGGCATGCTATGTCTTTTGACGAACACAGCACAACGAACTGCACTTCAACATACGCCCTCATTATTGCCATCGGCATTAAAAGAGATTCTTCGCTACGATAGTCCCGTGCAATTTACTGGACGTTTGTTGACGGCAGATGTACAGATGCACGGACAATTAATGAAAAAAGGCGATCTTGTCATTCCATTTATCGGTGCCGCCAATCGTGATCCGGCAAAATTCAGTCATCCGGATCAGTTAGATTTTTCCCGTGATGAAGGAAACCATTTGTCTTTTGGATACGGCGCTCATGTGTGTATTGGTGCGACGTTGAGCTATATGGAAGGTGAAATCGCATTTAACGCAATGTTGCCGATGTTGTCACGTATGGTGTTAGAAGACGCGACACCAGACTGGGGATGCAACCCGGTCTACAGAGGGCTTCATAGTCTGAAAATACGCCTGACAGCGACAACGAGTTGACCTAATGTTATGGCGATTATTTGATATGGATTCGCGCTATTCATCTTAGCAAGATGTGAATCTAATTTCAGACAAAACCCATGCATCGATCAGGATGCATGGGGAAGGTGGCATTTATGAATGAGCTTGGCTTCTGAGCAAGAATGATCTTGTTTTGGAGATGTAAAACATGAAGCTCAAGCTATCAGCATCAAACTGTTAACTCAGAAACTATGACGCACGCCTAAATTGATCGCACGGTTGCCGGAACCGGATTCTGTGTTGTTGGCGACGGTATATCCAGCTCCGTTTTTATTATCGATACTGGCATAGGCTGCATACCAGCTGGTTCTCTTCGATAAAGGATAGGTATAGCCAATCCCCCATGAGTTGGCATCCTGATTCAGACTGGTTTTGTCATCTTTGCGCATGACGGACGCCAGAATTGTTCCCCCAGCCAGAGGAGTAGAGATGCCGAGTAATATTTCATTTCCATCGATTGATGCTGTTGGTTTAACACCTCCGTAAGGATTGTTGCTGTTTCCCAGAGGAGCGCTGTTGAAGCCTTTATCCACACCATAGGCAAAGAATAATTTTGCTACACCCAGATCGTAATTAACTGCCAATAAGGTATTCGTTCCGTTGTCTTTCGACACAGCTGCAACGCCGGACGAAGCAACCACATCAGAATTTTTATTGTTATACGCCAGACGCACAGAAAGGGGGCCAGCAGCATATCCCAGTGCCGCACCAAACTGACGTCCGGCGGCTGAATTTCCTGCTTGTTCACCAAAACTATAGGCAACTTCGGCAGAAAAGCCGCTGAGGACAGGGGACGCATATAGCAGCGTATTACTGCTGCGGACGTTTGCACCTGAATCTGGGAACAGATTTTTAGATGTGCCAGCCATTCCTGTACCGAATGGATCAGCCACATTCACCAACGTCATATGATAAGGCGTGTACTGACGACCCATCGTGATGGTACCAGTACTACTCTTGAGCCCCACAAATGCCTGTCGATTGAATATCGTATTAGCGGCATCAAGCTCGCCAGTATCAATCTTGACGCCGGTTTCCAGAGTGAAAAGAGCCGCGACACCACCGCCCAGATCTTCTGTTCCTTTAAAGCCGATACGTGACGCGGATGCCGCTCCACTGGTCAGTTTTGTCACGCGTCCTGCACTTCCGCCGTTTTCAATGACCAGTCCCGCATCGACGATGCCATAGACTGTTACATTGCTCTGGGCCGAAGCGCTGGTAGCCAAAATCATGCTGCTGGAAAGTGCGGTGAGTACAGCAAAAGTAATACGATGGTGTGTCATGTCTCTTATCCTAGTTGGTGAATGGGTCTGTGCCCGGGGTACTTCGGTTTTATTGTTTGTGGTGTCAGGTAGTGTTTTGCTTAAGCCTGTACCAGCTCGCCATCGCGAAGACGCCACAAATTCAGAGGGTTGTCGTCGTGCAGTGCTGTTGGTAATAGGAAGGCAGGCAAATCCTGATAACTGACAGGGCGCGTAAAACGGTCGATTGCACTTGCGCCAACTGAAGTGCTGCGGCTATCCGAGGTTGCCGGGAAAGGTCCACCATGTACCATGGCATGACAAACTTCGACACCGGTTGGGTAGCTGTTGATCAGGATGCGTCCTGCTTTACGTTCCAAAACAGGGAGCAATACTTGAGCGGCAAGTCGGTCGCTTTCTGTCAAAAACATGGTGGCAGTTAATTGTCCATCCAGATACTCGGCAATCTGTTTGAACTGGCTGATGTCTTTGCAACGGATGATCAGGGAACTGGCGCCGAAAATTTCTTCTTCCAGTGCGGGATTCGACAAAAACGTTTCCGCATCTGTCAGGAAAAGTGCCGCCTGGCCCGCACAAGCGCTACTGCCATGTTGACCACGTGCGATGACGCTGACGCCTGCAATCGACGCTAATTTGTCTACCCCTTGGTTAAATGCGGAGTAAATCCCTGGTGTCAGCATGGTGCTGGCAGTTTTTGCTTCTAACGCTACTGCCGCTGCGTCACAGAATTGTTGAAAGTGTTCACCTTCAAGTGCAATTACCAGACCTGGATTTGTACAGAACTGACCGGAACCGAGGGTCAATGAATCGACGAAGCCTGTGCCGATCTTACTGGGATGATGCGCTAATGCGTCTGGTAGCAAGAACATGGGATTGATGCTGCTCATTTCTGCATACACCGGAATTGGTTCTGCACGCTGTGCCGCTGTGCGGACTAATGCCAAGCCACCTTGACGTGAGCCAGTGAATCCGACTGCCTTGATGGCTGGATGGCTGACCAGCGCCTGTCCAACAGTACGGCCATCGCCATGTAATAAAGAGAAAACACCTTCAGGCAAACCGCAACTGGTGACTGCCGCCTGAATTGCTTTACCAACCAGTTCGGAGGTCCCGGGATGCGCGCCATGCGCTTTAACTACCACTGGGCAGCCAGCGGCAAGCGCTGAGGCCGTGTCTCCACCTGCGACAGAGAATGCCAGTGGAAAGTTACTGGCACCGAAGACAGCGACCGGGCCTAGTGCAATTTTTCTCAAACGCAGATCAGGACGTGGTGGTGTACGGTCTGGCAAAGCAGAATCCAGTGTCGGCGTCATCCAGTGACCATCCCGTACTACCTTGGCAAACAGACGCAATTGGCCGACGGTACGGCCACGTTCACCTTCAAGACGTGCTTGTGGCAAGCCGGATTCTTTGATTGCTCTGTCGATTAATTGTGGGCCAAGATCGAGGATGTTGTGCGCAATAGTTTCCAGAAATACGGCACGCGCCTCAGATGAGGTTTCCCGAAAAATATCAAATGCCTGTTCCGCCAGAGCGCATGCCGCTTCGGCATTTTCTGTCGTACCTGAGTTGAAGGTTGGTGCAAATTCCTCCCCTGTGGAGGGATCAATGGCAAAAAAGGACAGGCCAGTACCCTGAACTGCAGATTTGCCAATCAGCATGTCGCCATGAATTTGTATCGTCAAAATAATCTCCTGTGAACGTAAGCGAAGCAGCGCATGACAGTGTTGCTGTCATGCGCTGATCATTGAGCGGAAGCCATTGCGTTGGTGTTAATGGCTTCTGGTCAACTGGAATGGACTGCTGGTTACTGAGGACCCTGCGCCAGGATCAAGGCGTGCAATTGTTCGCATTCTTCCGGGGTCAGATCGGTCAGCGGAGCACGCACCGGACCCGCGCTGTGACCAACTAAAGTGGCACCTGCTTTGACGATGCTGACGGCATAGCCGGCTTTTTTATTGCGGATTTCAAGGTAAGGCAGGAAAAAATGATCGATGATGCGTTCGGTGGTGGCAAAGTCATCGTTTTTCATCGCTTCGTAAAACTCAATCGCTGTTTTAGGGATGAAATTAAATACAGCAGATGAATATACTGGAACGCCAATTGCTTTATAGGCGGAAGCAAATACTTCAGCGGTTGGCAAACCACCGAGATAGCTGAAGCGATCACCCAGTTTGCGACGGATTGAGACCATCAGCTCGATGTCGCCGATACCATCTTTAAATCCGATCAGATTCGGGCAGTTGTCAGCCAGACGCAACAACGATGCTGCATTCAGGCGACAAACGTTACGGTTATAGACCACGACACCAAACTTAACGGATTTACAGACTTCTTCAATGTGTGCAACCAGACCATCCTGGCTTGCCTCGGTTAGATAATGCGGCATCAGCAAAATACCATGAGCGCCGAGGCGTTCTGCTTCCTGTGCATAAGCTATGGCGACGCGGGTAGGGCCACCAGCGCCAGCCAGAATAGGTACTTTGCCGCGACAGGTTTCAACCGCAACCTTGACGACTTGTGAGTAATCGGCCGGTGTCAATGAGAAAAATTCGCCCGTTCCACCAGCAACAAATAAGGCAGTTGCACCGTACGGCGCGAGCCACTCAAGGCGATTGATATACGTATCTGCACGGAAATTACCTTCAGTATCAAAATCAGTGATCGGGAAGGACAGCAGACCGGAGGACAGCGTTTGTTTTAAGTCTTGAGGATTCATCATGATGTGTAGGCTCGATAAGCAGGGTTGAGAAAAGTGATGCCAATCGATAGGTTTTGCATCACAAGTTATCAGTCATCGTACAACATGAAATGAAAGAGTGCAAGTTTTTGCCTGCACTTTTATTGTTTGGGGTTTGTTACGGGGGGGGGCAGCAGGGGGCGTGGTGTGGGAATGTGGTTGGCGGTGATTTCAGTGCTTCTTCTTGATAAGCTGAATGGCTGTGTTCCTTGTTTATTCTTATTGCGCACTGGATTCGATGGCTTCCTGCGCTCGGCGCAGTCGCTCTCTGCTATTGCTCAGATGGGTACGCATGGCAGCGCGGGCTGATTCACTGTCTTGTCTGGCAATGGCATTAAAAATGTCTTCGTGTTCGCGATTGACGCGTTCCATATAGCTGCTTGGCTCATCTTGCGCGATTTTGGCTGAATTGATCCGTGCTCTCGGAATGATGTTGCTTCCAAGGTGGTTAAGAATGTCGTGAAAGTAGCGATTGCCTGACGCTTGTGCTATTTGCAAGTGAAACTGGACATCTGAAGCAACGGCGTTTTCACCGGTTGCGGCAGCATGCTGAAAGGTATCCAGTGCTGCTCTGATCTGCTGTAACTGAGACTCTGTGCGACGTGTAGCCGCAAGTCCGGCTGATTCTGTTTCCAGGCTGATGCGCAATTCCAGTATGGCAAGTACGTCGCGCATCGTGACGATGGTTGTCGGGTCTATGCCAAGGTGCTGTTGTGTGACCTGTGGTTCCAGTACAAACGTACCAATGCCGTGGCGGGTTTCTACCAGGCCTGCTGCTTGCACGTGGGAGATGGCTTCCCTGACGACGGTGCGGCTAACGCCTTGTATTCGCATGATTTCGGACTCGGTGGGCAATTTTTCACCAGGAATGAGGCTGCCATTGCGAATGCTTTCGGTAATGTAGGCAACAACACTTTGTGCCAGATTGCGATGTTTCTTCGGTGTGGCAGGTGGGGTGTGTGTCGGATTCATAAGCGATAAGAGTCGATAAAATTTGATGAGAAAGAATGGTTGCTATTTCCAGATGTGCTGATTATACTACGACGTACGTTGTCTGATGACTGATGACATAGTTCAAATGTCTTTCATCTTCAATATGTCCATCTATCAATAAAAACACGGGCTGCTTCTTATTGCCGCCGAAGTGTCATCAGTATCATTTAGAATCGATTCAGGAGACTGCATGCAATCACATCATACTATTCCAACAGAAACATCTGGAAGTAATCCAACCCGGGTGCGCTGGGGGATTTTGGCAATTTTGTTCATCATTACCACCGTTAATTACGCTGACCGGGCAACAATTTCTATTGCTAGTCCTGAGCTTAAAAAATTATTGGGTCTCTCGCCTGTCGAGATGGGGTATGTGTTCTCGGCATTTGCCTGGTCGTATGTATTAGCTCAGTTGCCAGGCGGCTGGTTGCTGGATAGATTTGGCTCCAAAATTACCTATTTTTTCAGTATTTTTCTCTGGTCTTTATTTACTCTCATGATGGGTTGGGTTGGCTTCTTTACAGGGGCAACGGCGGTGGCGCTGCTATTTGGCTTGCGCTTGCTGGTAGGGGCTGCAGAAGCACCTTCTTTTCCAGGTAATAGTCGCATTACTTCAGCCTGGTTTCCGACCAATGAGCGCGGCACTGCGGCAGCAATTTTTAATTCAGCCCAATATTTTGCGACGGTATTGTTTGCGCCACTGATGGGCTGGTTGGTGCACACCTTTGGTTGGGAAAGCGTGTTTTATGTCATGGGTGGACTTGGTATTTTGATGGCGTTCGTCTGGACAAGAACGATTTATAGTCCAAAGACACATCCGCGTATTAATGCTGCGGAGTTGAGCTATATCGAAGCGGGTGGGGCACTGGTCGATCTGGATAGTGGTGATACGTCGAAAAAAACAAACAACATTAACACTTGGGCTTGCATCAAACAATTATTGGCAAACCGTATGTTGTTGGGCGTATATATCGGCCAATATTGCATTACCACCTTGACCTATTTTTTCCTGACGTGGTTTCCAGTCTATCTGGTCACCGAGAGGCACATGACTATCCTGAAGGCTGGCTTTATCGCTGCGTTACCTGCGGTTGCCGGATTCCTCGGCGGAATACTGGGTGGTTATGTCTCCGATCGCATGATCAAGGCAGGCTACTCCTTATCCGCTGCGCGTAAGACGCCGATTGTCGCAGGCATGTTGTTGGCCATGAGTATGATTGTTTGTAACTACGTCACTGCTGATTGGATGGTGATTGCCATGATGTCTCTTGCATTTTTTGGTAAAGGGATTGGCGCTTTGGGCTGGGCAGTTGTATCGGATACATCACCTAAAGAAGCTGGTGGTTTAAGTGGTGGCTTGTTCAACACGTTTGGCAATACTGCGGGTATCACTACCCCGATTGCGATTGGATATATTTTGCAATCAACAGGCTCATTTGCCGGAGCTCTGGTATTTGTCGGTGCCAATGCGGCGGTGGCAATCTTTTGTTATCTGGTTGTGGTTGGCGATATCAAACGTTTTGAATTCAAAAAATCAGTTATGTAATTGAAGCAAAGAACAGAAGTAAAGAAGAACAGCAAAGAACCGGAGCGAAAAACCGCATTCATGTTCAGACCGTGACTGCAACAGAATGTTGATGTGCTGCCTATATGCTTTCATGCACTTCAGGGCTATCGGTTCAGACAATGTAACGAGGTAAAACAGGATTAATCATGATGAACATTCTTTCAGCAGAAACAGCATCACCACCCTTGTATATTAAGATGCATGACAACGATAACGTTGCGATCGTTGTCAACGACGGCGGCCTCGCTGCGGGGACAGAGTTTCCCGGGGAGTTCGTTTTAAAAACACGCGTACCTCAGGGGCATAAAATTGCACTGGTGGATTTGGCTGAAGGAGAAGCCATCCGACGTTACGACGTAATCATTGGTTATGCAATGATGAATATTGCACAGGGAACCTGGATCGAGGAATCTCTGGTGCGTATGCCGCCACCGCGTGAGTTGACAGATTTGCCGCTTTGCACACGTGTGCCAAACTCTGCAGAACCTGTTGAAGGCTATACGTTTCAAGGATATCGCAATGCCGACGGCACCGTCGCTACCCGCAATATTCTGGCGATTACTACTACCGTGCAGTGCGTCTCCGGTGTTGTCGAACATGCTGTCAAGCGTATTAAGGAAGAGTTACTCGCACAGTTCCCGAATGTCGATGATGTGATTGGGCTTGAGCATACTTATGGATGCGGCGTGGCGATTGATGCGCCAGATGCAATCATTCCTATTCGTACATTGCGCAATATCAGTTTAAATCCTAATTTTGGTGGTCAGGCCATGGTCGTCAGTCTTGGCTGTGAAAAACTGCAACCATCCCGCCTTTTGCCGGAAGGAGCGATTCCTATTCAGAATGGTCCGTATATTGTGACCTTGCAAGATGATGCACATGTCGGTTTTGATTCTATGATCAAGTCGATTATGGACATGGCGAAAATACGACTGGCTGCGCTAAATTTAAGAACGCGTGAAACATGCAGCGCTGCCGATCTGATCGTTGGTGTGCAATGCGGTGGCAGCGATGCGTTCTCTGGCGTGACTGCAAATCCTGCAGTCGGCTACGCAACAGATTTACTGGTGCGTGCTGGTGCCACCGTCATGTTTTCTGAAACAACGGAAGTTCGCGATGGCATTGATCAATTGACGTCACGCGCGGTCAATGAAGAAGTTGCTGCCGGTATGATCAGGGAAATGGCGTGGTATGACAATTATCTGAAGCAAGGTGGTGTTGATCGCAGCGCTAACACGACGCCCGGCAACAAGAAAGGCGGCTTGGCGAATATCGTTGAGAAAGCAATGGGTTCTATTGTCAAATCTGGCAGCAGTCCTATTTCTGGCGTCATTTCTCCTGGAGAAAAAGTCCGTCAAAAAGGCCTGATCTATGCAGCCACACCAGCAAGTGATTTCATTTGCGGTACCTTGCAACTGGCTGCCGGGATGAATATGCATATCTTCACCACCGGGCGTGGAACACCTTATGGTCTGGCCGCAGTGCCAGTGATTAAAGTAGCGACCCGTAATGATCTGGCCCGACGCTGGCATGATTTGATGGATGTCAATGCAGGTCGTATTGCTACCGGAGAAGCCAGTATAGAAGATATTGGATGGGAATTATTTCATCTGATGCTGGACGTCGCGAGTGGGAAAAAAACCTGGGCAGAGCACTGGAAATTGCAAAACGCATTGACCCTGTTTAATCCTGCACCGGTCACCTGATACGACCTCCGATAGTAGTTGTTGTCGCCTGTTCGGATGCTTCTGAGTGATTTTTATCGGATCTGATCAGGCAACAACCATGTCATGGGCAGATCGTCCGCATCAATGATCAAGGCAGCTGCCCCGTAAAAAAATCAGGATGAAACTTGACAGGTACGTAGATTGGCTGACGGTCGGACATGATCGCCATGCACCGTACTGCTACTGTTAGTAATACAAACATAGTCATGAATGTCAAAACGATGCCAAAACGATGAAAAACGTATAGGCAGGGCAGCGTACTACCTGAGATACATGCGATAAAAAGGCGTAATTCAAATAGAGCAACAGACAATTCCCGGCGACAATTTTTATATACCCGGCGAGTTATTCAAACTTCAGGAGAGATAGGCAAATGAATACAACATCGACATCAAGCCGTACACCGGTCATTACCGAAATGCGTATTGTCCCCGTCGCTGGTCGTGACAGTATGCTGATGAATTTAAGTGGTGCACATGGCCCTTATTTCACTCGTAATATTGTGATCATGAAAGACAGTGCCGGTCATACTGGGCTTGGAGAAGTTCCGGGTGGCGAACCTATTCGTCAGACTTTGGAAGACGCGAAGCAATTGGTACTTGGGCAGTCCATCGGGAACTACCAGAATATTCTGAATACCGTTCGTACCACGTTCAATGACAGAGATTCTGGTGGGCGTGGGCTGCAAACCTTTGACTTACGGATTGCGATTCATGCAGTGACAGCCTTGGAGGCCGCATTACTGGATTTGTTAGGGCAGTTTTTAGAAGTTCCTGTCTGTGCTTTGCTTGGGAATGGTCAGCAACGCAAGGCTGTAGAGATGTTAGGTTATCTGTTTTATGTGGGTGACCGTACTGCAACGGATTTGCCATACAGCAGTCATCCTGATGCGGCTGATGACTGGTTACGTTTGCGTCATGAGAAAGCGATGACACCAGAATCTATTGTGCGGCTGGCAGAGGCCGCTTATGCCAGATATGGCTTTAATGACTTCAAACTGAAGGGTGGCGTGTTACGTGGTGAAGAGGAGATTGATGCCGTTACCGCATTGTCTGAACGCTTTCCAGATGCGCGTATTACATTGGACCCGAACGGTGGCTGGTTGCTTAAAGACGCTATTCGTTTGTGCCGGGACCAGCATCATGTGCTGGCCTATGCTGAAGATCCATGTGGTGCTGAAAATGGTTACTCCGGACGTGAGGTCATGGCCGAATTCCGTCGTGCCACGGGCTTGCGTACAGCGACCAATATGATCGCGACAGATTGGCGTGAAATGGGGCATTCAATTCAGTTGCAGTCCGTGGATATTCCATTGGCAGATCCCCACTTCTGGACGATGCAAGGATCGGTTCGCGTTGCCCAGATGTGCCATGAATGGGGTCTGACATGGGGTTCTCATTCAAACAACCATTTTGATATTTCTCTGGCGATGTTTACCCAGGTAGGTGCTGCTGCACCGGGAAAAATTACAGCACTCGATACGCACTGGATCTGGCAGGATGGTCAGGCATTGACCAAAGAGCCTTTGCAAATTGTTGGCGGGATGATTTCTGTTCCCGATAAGCCAGGTCTGGGTATCGAAATTGATATGGAGGCGATTGAGGCGGCGCACCAACTGTATCTGAGCATGGGTCTTGGTGTACGTAATGATGCCGTAGCAATGCAATATCTGATACCTGGCTGGCAATTCGATAATAAACGTCCTTGTCTGGTACGTTAAACAAAGACGGATCGGATTGATTCATTCTTCTCGCCTATATGTTGCACTCCCGGGCGGGAAGAATATCAGAGTGCAAGCGTCATAAATATACTATGCGGATCTTCGGCATAAGCACCAAATGGGCCGCAATACTGAAAGCCAACACTTTCATATAGTTTGTGCGCTGCTTTAAATGCCTCATCAGTGCCAGTTTCCAGGCTCAAACGTTGATACCCACGTGACTTGGCTACCTCAATCATGTGCGCCAGAATCGCACGTCCTGCGCCGCGGCGACGTAGTTTGTTCGGTGTGCGCATAGACTTCACTTCTGCGTGTTGGGAGGTTATTTCCTTGAGTGCGCCACAACCAAGTAGTGTTTCACCATCCCATGCTGACCAGAATGTAATGTCAGTTTGCCGTAGTTGATTCAGATCCAACGCATGCACACTTTCTGGCGGCGATAATGCATACATATTATCTAAATGCTCGCTTAATAAAGCATGAATAGAGGCATCGGAAAGATCGTCAATATGAATATGCATGATTGGTATCTGTAGCGGGTTGATAAAAGTCCATAAAGTTGCAAGACGAAATCTTCGTGTTAAGGCTATTGTCAACTGTCTGACAATACAGAAGTAGCGGTATATGTGCTCATCATGCTTGTTGATCGATACCCATTTTTTCTTTGAATTCCCGGGACACCGCCCGTGCCGTAATCATGGAATTACCTATACCGCTGACTGCAATGATGGCGATTCCCAACCAGGCCAGGCTATCTGGAATATGATCAAAAAACAGCCAGCCAAAGGTGGTTGCAAATGCAATTTGCGTGTACAGATAAGGCGTTAAGATTGCTGCAGATGCCCTCATGAATGCACGGATCAGCATCAGATGCCCGAATGTTCCCATGAAGCCAACCAGCATAAACCACGGCCAGTATTCGATGAGTGCGGAAGTATTCCAGCTGTATATCGCAAACGGTGTCATGATCACTGTGCCGACCAGACCTGTATAGAAATGCGTAGTATAGGGATTCTCTGCACCACTCATCTTGCCAGTCAAAATCTGAAACCAGGCATAGGCTGAGACCAGCAGTAACGGGAAAAGTAATGCCCAGCTAAATACTTTGCCGCCGGGACGAATGACCAGCAGCACACCCAGGAGTCCGATGAGCATCAGCCCCCATCGATGAAGTGACACAGGATTTTTTAGCACCCACGCGGCCAACGCAATGGTGAGTAACGGCGTCAGCATGACCATCGCAGTGAATTCTCCGACTGGTAAATACTGTAGACCAAAAAATGAACAGGCACTGGTGATCAGCAACAGTACACCACGCAACACTTGAAAGCGCAAATTGCTGGTAGTGAGCAATTCTTTACCTTGCACCGGGAATCGTATTCCAAAGGTGGCGACAGATTGAAAGAAATAGCGAAACCACAATAACATGAGCACAGGTGCAAGTTTTGTCGCATACTTGGTGGCTGTATCAAGTGCTGCAAAAGACAGTGTTGCGAGGATAATCAGCAGGATGCCGACACCGTGTCGGCTGCGCCAGAAAGAAGTCATTGATTCAGTGATCTGAGAATAATTAATACTCTGATTATAGTTGATCGCTTCTTTCTATTCTTGACCAGCATGATTGATTTACCAGTAGTCCAGGATGTTAATGGAACTGATCTGAGATGAGATTGGCGAACATGGTGGTACTTGCTTGTTCTCCATGCTATGGCAACAGGATGACGCAATCCTGTCTGCAATCAGGGATCAGGACGAATGATGAATATCGTTTTGATAGCGTTGTTCCAGCGCATTCACCTGCTCTGGAGAGACGGCTGGTTGTGTCATAGTCGCTGATGCCGTTTCTGCTTTTCGGGCGTTCTTTTTGATGATACGTAATGTAAGCCAGATACCGATCAGCAGTAGCAAAAATGGGCCTAACCAGAGTGCAGCATTACTGGCATTAAATGGCGGTTTGTAGAGTACAAATTCCCCATAACGATCTACCATATATTGCTTGATAGCCGTATCACTTTTTCCTGCGCGGATTTGCTCTGTGATTTGCTGACGCAGATCAATTGCCAAACCAGAGTTAGAGTCAGCGATAGTCTGATTCTGACAGACAAGACAGCGTAATTCTGCAGCGAGATGTTGCATTCTCTCGTGTTCCGCCTGTTGTGACAGCATTGCTGTATTGACGGGAAGCGAAGTTAATCCTTGCTCCGCAGTGCCTGCTTTTGATTGTGGAGAAAAAATATCAGTCATGGTTTTGCCAATGGCGTTGAGGTTCCTGGCAGCAGAGGCGCAATGTGCACTTCATAAAAATCATCGTCAACAGGGCCTACATGACGGTAGCGGATGACGCCTTTTGCATCAATCACATAGGTTTCCGGGACGCCATACACTCCGTAGTTAATTCCGGTTCTGCCATCAAGGTCCAGAGCGACTTGTTGATAGGGATTGCCATGTTCTTCAAGCCATCGCTGGGTATCTTCAGGATTGTCTTTATAGGCCAAGCCTATCATGGTAATTTTTTTTGCCATTGCCAGTTTTAACAAGCGCGGATGCTCAATGATGCAGGCGGAACACCATGAGGCAAATACGTTCATGATCCACACTTGACCTCGCAAGCTGTCTGTTGACAGTGGCGTACCAACGGCGAGTGTTTGCAGTGTGAATGAGGGCGCAGGTTTACCCAGCTGTGCTGAGGGCAGATGACGCGGATCGAGCTGTAAACCACGCGCCAAAAAAATACTTAACACGAGCAAAATTGCCAGCGGCAACCCTACACGTAGCCAGCGCATCATACTGCCACCTCAGTATTTTTTGATTGCTTATTCAGGCGTTTATACCGACGATCAAAGAGCGTGAATATGCCGCCGATTGCCATCAATACGCATCCCCACCAAATCCAGCCAATGAACGGTTTCAGGTACATTCTGACCGTCCATGCTTGTTCATTTGTCGCTGATGCGACGTTATTGCCAGCATTCGGCTCTCCCAGAGAAACGTAGACATCTCCAAAAAAACCATAGTCAATCGCCGCTTGTGTAATGACCTGTCCCCCTACGTTAAACTGACGTTTTTCTGGTTCCATCAGATAAATCACTTTACCCTCGCCCTTGGTCAGCTCAAATACACCATGTGCTGCAATATAGTTAGGACCAGGCAGATTATCGACGCCGATAAAAGTAAGGCGCCATGCGCCAACGCTCTCGGTTTGTCCTGGTTGCATCACCAGGTCGCGTTCGATTTCGTATGTTTTGACAAGCGTCACTCCTGCAACAAATACCGCTACACCGACATGGGCGATGATCATTCCCCAGTAAGACATACCGAGTTGTCGCATACGATCTGTCACTGCTCTTGAGGCGCCATTATTTTTGAGTTTGCGCAATTGACGTAATGCATGACCGACAGTGGCGCTGGCCAGGGTGACTGCAGCGGCAATGCCAAGCGCCATGAATACGCTTGGTTTTCCCATCCAATAAATCGTTGCAGATGTCACGACAATGCCTGTCAATAACGGAAACAGCATTGGCTTCAGCGTACTTGCCAGTTTCATTGATTTCCATTGACTGTCGGGAGACAGAGCCATCAACCAGACTGCGGGCAGAAGCAGCGGAGCAAATACTGCATTGAAATACGGAGGCCCCACCGACATTTTTTGTCCTGTAATGACTTCGACAATCAATGGATACAGCGTACCTAGTAATACCGCGGCTAATGCGCATACCATGAGCAAGTTATTCACCAGCAACATCGATTCTCGCGATAAGGCGCTGAATTGCCCACCGAGTCCAACCTGATTCGTACGTGCTGCATACAATATAAAAGATAAACCGATAATCAGGATCAGCAGGCCAAGTATCAATATTCCTCGCTTAGGATCGGTGGCAAATGCATGCACTGAAGTCAGGACTCCTGAGCGCACGAGAAAGGTACCAAGCAGAGATAGTGCGAATGCAATCATGGCGAGCAAGATTGTCCAACTTTTCAATGCATCGCGTTTATCGGTGACAGCAAGTGAATGTATTAATGCGGTACCTGCAAGCCAGGGTAACAGCGATGCATTTTCAACCGGGTCCCAAAACCACCACCCCCCCCAGCCGAGTACCGTGTATGCCCACCAACTTCCAAGCAGGATACCGACAGTAAGAAATGACCATGCAGCATTTGCCCACGGACGTGACCAGCGTGCCCAGGTTGGATCAAGACGCCCTTCCATTAATGCCGCAACGGCAAAGGCAAAACTTACAGCGAAGCCGACATAACCCATGTACAGCAGAGGAGGGTGGCTGACCATGACGGGGTCTTGCAACAAGGGATTTAAATCTCTTCCTGATAGCGCAGCAGGGAGAATGCGTAAAAAGGGATTTGAGCTCGACAGCAGAAAACCGATAAAGGTTACTTGCAGCAACAGTAAAATGCCGAGCACCCTAGCTCTGAAACCCGCAGCCAGTCGCGAAGAAAATAAGGCTACTGCGGCTGTCCAGCCAGACAACATGAGTATCCATAACAACATGGAGCCCTCGTGCGAGCCCCAGGTTGCGGCTATCTTATATTGCACAGGCAGTAAAATATTGGAATTTTCGGCGACGTTTCTGACCGAGAAATCACTATTGAGAAAACTCACCATCAGTGCAATAAAACTCAGTGCAATCAATACGAAAATAGCGATGGAAGAGCCAGCCAATGATCTGGATAAATAAGTATCCGGCTGGCTTCGGCGTGTCACATGCCATAGTCCGTAACTACCGGTCACAAGTGCTAAGGCCAGAGCGAATGACAGCGCCAGTTGTCCGAGTTCAGGTATCATTTTTTTAATTTCGGTGGAGAGTAATTTTCGTCATGCTTCGCCAGAATTTCAGTAGCAACAAAGGTATTGTTTTTCATCTGGCCTTGGGCAATCACGCCTTTCCCTTCCTTAAACAGATCAGGAGTGATGCCGCTGTAAACGACAGGGACTGTGTTGTTCATATCTGTAATCCTGAAGCTGATATTGGTCGATCCGGATTCGCGGATCAGACTGGATTTTTCAACCATGCCACCTAGTCTGTAGCTGCGTCCTGCAGGGATTTCACCTTTGATCAGTTGTGTCGGTGTATAAAATAAAACGAGGTTGTCATTAAATACCCGGAGTACACCAAACACTGTCCCTGAGACAGCAATCAGCAAAGCCAACACCCACAGCAGTCTGACAGTTCGCGGTTTCATCGCCATCTATTCCTCGCTTTCCCACTGAAGTTTTTCTAGTACCTGATTCTTCAGCCGTTTGATGCTGAGTATTTCTATGACGAAAATGAACCCCGTCAATATGACGCATGCCCATATCGCTACTTGTGCATTCATGGCAGTATTCCTTTAGACCATACGGATGTTCGTTCGCGTAATAACAACTGCCAGCGCCCACGTGCCAAAGCAATCGCCGCGCAGGCAAGCCACATTGCCAGAGTGCAGGTCAGCAGAATGGCTTTCATCTCGAATGCCATGCGGGATGCTCCAGGCGCACCGATAGAAGCTCCCTGATGCAGTGTATTCCAATAGATCACAGAAAAATAAATCAATGGAATATTAAACAGGCCTATCAAAGTGAACCATGATAGCAATTGGTCTGTTTTACTTTCATCTTCAATCAAGGATGCGATGGCCATCAATCCAAAATAAATGAATAACAATAATAGCTCTGATGTCAGCCTGGCATCCCATATCCAGTATGTGCCCCAAGTCTCTTTACCCCACAACGCCCCTGTCACTAATGCAATGACGGTCATCCAGGCACCAGTTGGCAGTAATGCCCGCAGCATGACTGCTGAAACGGCATTTCGGTAGACGCAATGCAGCGTTGCATACGCAGATGCAACCAGATAAATCAGCATCGACATCCATGCTGAGGGAACATGCAGATATAAAATCCGGTAAACCTCGCCTTGCTCTGCATCTGTCGGTGCAAAGAACAAGGCCATGACTATACCTATGCCTCCAAGAACGCATGCCAATGGAATCAAAAAATTCACAAGTTGTCCGCTGAGTCGAAAAAAAACTGGCGGCGAGCTTAAGCGAAGTAAGTACTGAGCAATAGGCATGATCAAATCAGTCCGTATAAGCAGGGAGGTGAAAAGCGGTTACCCGATACCGACAAGAAAGCATCTGAAGGCCTGGCTGAATTGAGGGTAACAAGCGAATGTTCATGGACATGTGAATTAAATGGTGATTGATCGCTTGCTGGGTCATTCCAGCGCCAATATCAATACTTTTCCTGTGATCACAGGCAGCGCGATGATACTGAGCGTTGCCAGATTTGCCAAGACTAATAATGGCGATGTGTATCCTATTCCCGTTTGCGCACCTGTAATTGCGGCGGTGCCAAAAATGATAAGCGGAACAAATACAGGAAAAGCTAAAAGGCAGACGATAATTTGCGCTTGTCTTGCCATCAGCCCTAGTGCAGCAAACATGCTGCTAAATGCTGTTAACGTAACGGAACCCAGCAATAGTGATATAAACAAGACCAACAGAGTCTGCCCACCTAAACCGTATAGCAGACCCAGCGGAATACTGATGAGCGCCAACGGAATACCCATAAAAAGCCAGCCTGACAACATTTTGCCAAAGACCAGTAAAGGCATGGATATGTTGGCATTGTTCATATCGTTTAAGGCGCCGTGTTCGAAATCTATTTCAAAAAAACGATTCGCACCAATCAGCGTTGCCAGTAATGCGCTGATCCAGAATATACCGCCAGCCGCTTTTGTCAGAAATTCGGTTTCAGTCCCTATTCCAAATGGGAACAGCGAGATCACCATCCAGTGAAAAACCGAGGGCCAGACCATATCCTGTGGGCGTGCAGCCGTCAGTGTGATTTCTCTTTTTACTATCCAGAGTAAGGTGTCTACAGCTGACATACTTATGCGCACATGCGTGGTTCGTACTGGATGAACGCAGCTATTGGTGTGGGAGGGCGTACTCTCGATGAATCTGGCCTGGCTGCTGTCGATGAAAAGTTTTCCTGATGAAAAAAAATCGATGGCAGGCATGGCCTCACTCAACGAGCGATGCGTTGCAATGATCGCAGACCCACCCGCTTGAAAATGTTGTGTCAGTAATTCTTTGAGTAAATCAATACCGTTACTATCCAGCGCATTGAGAGGCTCATCAATTAGCCATAACTGACATCCGCTATGCAGCATGATGCCAAGCATGAGTCTGCGTATTTGTCCCTGTGACAGATGCCTTATTCTGGAATGTATTTGGTGACTGAGGCCGATTTTCTGCAAGAGTGATTTAAGCTGAACAGCTTGAATATGTTGGCCATACATGCTCAAGGACAATGTTAATTGCTCAGTGATTTTTAATTCGGGTCGAAAGCCACTTTGATGTCCAAAATAAAAAACCGACAGATCAGGGGAATGCTTCATTTCACCTTTGTCAGTCGTTGCATTTCCATTGGACATAGACGCCAGTTTTCTTAATAAACTGGTTTTCCCACTACCATTTTGCCCTTGTAGTTCAATATAACGGGAATAAGGTAGACGGAACGACACGTCTTTGATTAGTTCACGTCCGCTACGTTGTACAGGAACCTTTGTCAGCTCCAGCAAGTACTGATTTTGATCTGTCATGGGACTACGGAGCGTATTTCCAGTGTTACTTTTTGCGTGCCGAGTTTGACACCCGGAAGAACAATCGACAAATCGCCAGATTGTTTACTTGCTGTGCCCGCCATAGAAATTCTCGCTTCGATATTAGCTTCTTTTACGCTGGATAATTTCATTGCAGGCGTCATTGCCTGACTATCATCCAGTCTGAATGTAACCGCTTTTCCATCGGCAAGCGCTTGTGCCGGAGTGCGGAAAACGGCAAGTGGCATCGGAGGGCCTGACGGTGACTTGGCAATCACAAAGAGCATGGCAGTTGCCGGAAGTGTTTGTTTCTTCAGTGTTGCAATCAGTGCAGGACTCAAAACAACTTCGCCACTGATGCCGATATCTGAATTCGTGGCTAAGCCCTTGACTGAGCTTGTTCCCTGCAGTTGCCCTGATGAGTCCGATGGAGCAGGAGTTACATTTTTCAGACTCGCAAGAATAGCATCCACCTGCGCAATATCGGCCGCTCCCGGCGGAAATGTTGCTCTCAGACGCTTCCAGTAATCAGTCGCCATTGCTACATCATTATTTTGCATGGTTGCAGTTGCTGCGAGTGATAGTGCTTTTGGATGATCAGGGGCATTTTTCAATGCCTCTTGTATCAGTTGTAATGGTCTTCCAGCCAATGATTTATTATTGGTCATTGCCAGTACATCTGCCAGATCGGCAAGAATATCTGGATGGCCGGGTGCTAATGCCAGCGCTTTTTCTAGTGCTGCTGCTGCACCGGCAAAGTCTCTTTGTATTCCACGGGAACGCGACAGTAATACCCATCCTTCCAGATTGTCTGGCGCTTCCCGAAGTTTATTTTCTAATTGAGCAATCCTGTCTTCAATTGACTCAGCACTTCCGGGATGTTTTGCATTGTCTACCGGAGGCAACCCGGATTTGTTGGTAATGGATGACGCGATATCAGATGATGGCGCTTTTAAAGCCTCAGCATCCCAGTGGCCTATGGCTGCGTAGATGGCCAGCGCAATAGTTGCACTGAAAAGGCTTATCCACAGCCGGTGATTTGATGGTTTTGCAGAAGTGGCTGCATCCGCAGAAGTATCGATAGTTTGATGATGCGACAATACCGTACTCGCCATTTCGCTCCATTCCTGACGGAGTTCAGTTTGAGTTTGTTGTGGGAGCAAGACGTCGTGATCGATTTCCCAGCGCTTTGCCAGCATTACTTCCCACTCTGCATTGTTTTTGTCTGACTTTCCTTCTGAGTTTTTTCTGTTTGTCCAGAGATAACTAATGACCCATGATGTAAAACATGTAAATAGTGTTGCAATAAAAAAGAAAATCATAATGGGGGTCTAGTTTTTGAGCCAAATCACGTTGGTATTAGTATAATTCATCGAAATTATTGATTTCGTGGCAATTAAATAATCACTGACAGAAAAATAACAGCTAACTTAGAGTACTTTGAACTATGACACAAGATAATATTTTGTCCTTTAGTAAATTAAAGTACCTAAAATGGGCTTTGCTGATTATTACTGCGTGTATCGTTTTATATGCCGTCGATAACCCTCCGATTAAGCCTAACGGTGGTACTTGGCTAGGTTACGGACTGGGTACATTTGGCGCGCTCCTGATACTCTGGTTGCTGGCGTTTGGTATGCGCAAACGTGCATATAGTTCCACTCTGGGAACTTTACGCGGCTGGTTGTCCGCTCACATCTACCTTGGTTTGGCTTTGGCTTTCGTGGCGACTTTGCACACTGGCTTCGAGTTTGGCTGGAATGTGCATACACTCGCCTATGCTCTCACTATTTCCGTCATTTTGAGTGGTTTCTGGGGTGTTGTGCTGTATTTAAGACAGCCCGCACTAATGGGTAATCTTCTGAACGGACAGACTTTGCAACAGTACGGCCAGGCATTGCGCGATATCGATGACCAATGTAAAAAATTGGCATTAACAACTTCATCCGATATTCAGGCGTTGGTTCTGTCGTCTTCTCAAGGGAAAATTTTTACTGCTTACTGGCAACGCTTTACTGGGAAAAATGCCCATTGTGAAACGCAAAAAGTCCTGAAATCCCTGGAAAAAAGAACCTCGGAATTGCAACCTGTAGTCCAAGAAATCTACACCTTGCAATTTCGCCGTTTACAACAGTTAAACCGTATCAGAGAGTATGTGAGATTAAAAAGCTGGACCGAAATCTGGCTAATTTTTCATGTGCCTTTATCTTTTGCTTTATTGGGTAGTCTGATTGCCCATATCGTCTCCGTTTTTTTCTACTGGTAGACCATGATGCATAGCACTCCTGACGATCCAATCTCATTGGAAATTGCGAATTTACAGAAACCCTTGGCTGGACGCAGGCTATTTTCCTGGTTTTTTTTCATTATCTTGATTGTTGCTTTTCTCGTTTTACCAGTGATGGCAAGTATCTGGCCGTCTACTTTTGAGAGTATTTATTCGGGAAATTATTTTAAAGCCTCAAAAAATACCGAGCTACAGAGATTACTGCCATCCGACGCTGTCCATCAATCTGGTGTGGCTAAACATAGAATGTCTACTGCAGGTGCTGAATCCAGCAAGGTTGGTGCAGCACATCCAACGTACATGAATCTCGACGTGTCATGGAATCCGGGAGCACTCTCCAGTTCTCATCAGCCTTGGGCAAATGATTGCAAGGCTTGTCATTCAGCACCATTTAATCGTGTAAAAGATCAGGATTGTGTTGCGTGCCATGAAAATATGGGGGATCACGTCAGTAGTAAAACGGTGAAAGTTGATCGCTTGCATGAGGTGCGATGCGCAACTTGTCACCGTGACCATCAGGGCGAGTTCGGTCTGGCGCAGCAGAATAAGCGCTACACTGGAGAGAACTGCGCCGCATGTCATGCGGATATCAAAGCCAGTTTTCCTGATACGAAAACAGAAAATGTAAAAGATTTCGCAAAATCTCACCCCGACTTCCGAGTGCAGGTCGCAACTGCTGCGCAACCTGTTACTTTCTCTCGCTTACGATTGAATGCAAAAAGCTCTCTTTCTGAAGTAAATAGTTTGAAGTTTCCACACGATGTGCATCTGGCTGCCGGTGGAGTCCGTAGTCCTGATGGTAAAGTGAAAATGGAATGTGCTAGCTGCCACAAACCCAATACGGATGGCGTGGGTTTTCAGCGAGTCACAATGAAAGACAATTGTCAACGTTGTCATGCATTGAAGTTTGAACCTTCAGTGTCTAATCGTGAAGTACCACATGGCTCAGTGAATCAGGTTTTGTCGACCTTACGAGAGTTTTACAGTTATGTCAGCGTAAACGGTGTCCCAGTTGACCGCCGTCCGGATTCTGGGCCTGTATTCACTATCCGGCCAGGAAAACCACAACCGGTTGCAAGTTATGTCAATGCTCCCGGAGATGCGAAAAGCCGTGCCATTGCATCTGCAAATGAATTGTTCGAGAAAACTTCCTGCATTGTTTGTCACGAAGTCAGTCGTTTACCTGGAAATGGCAAGGAGGGGACGCCAGCTCAGGATATGCCGCAATGGAAAATTGCTCCTGTAACTTCGCAGCATGTCTGGATGCCTAAAGCCACTTTCAGCCATAGCAAGCATGTATCTGCACAATGTACAGATTGCCATGATGCACCAAAGTCGAAAAAAGCAACCGACGTGTTGATGCCAATGATCACACAATGTCAGGATTGTCATGCCGGTAAGGAGCCTGTTGTTAATAAGGTGACTTCGGATTGTGGTCTGTGCCATGGATTTCACATGCCTTCTGCTAGTGCGCCTTCCACGCTTACTAAGACTCGTCAGTCACATCCAATGTCAGAGGCCCACAAGCAATGAATATCCTGCTAAAGACGAAGTTTGCCTTGTCTGTGAAAAGACCGTTCAGATTGGTTGGACGCGTTTCTTCTATCCGCTCTATTTCTGCTGTATCTGCAAGCGCTTTGATTCTCATCGCTTGCGGTAGTGGTGGCGATGGTGGAAATGCTGCAACTAATACTGTTGCAAGTGCTTGTAATTTTTCCATTTCCAGCGAACCACAAGCATTATCTGCGATAGAAGTCGAACAAATTGTTGCACAAGGTATAGAGGCAGCCAGTGCATTAGGTGCAAAGGCGACTTTTGCTGTTGTTGATCGTTCTGGTAATGTACTTGCAGTGTTCAAGATGAACGGTGCTATAGAAAAAATTAACATTGGTAGCTTGAAAGATGTTCCTGCACAAGGTCTGGATGGCCTTAACGGTATCGTGCCCTCTGAACTTGCATCTATCGCCAAAGCTATCACAGGGGCCTATTTATCCTCTTCGGGTAATGCATTCAGTACCCGTACTGCAAGCTACATTATTCAGAATCACTTTGCTCCGGGTGTTTTGCAAACTGCAGGTGGGCCATTGTTTGGTGTGCAGTTCAGTCAACTACCCTGCGGTGATTTAGTCACGCGTGGCGTCACTGATAGCGCTGGACCGAAGCGATCCCCATTAGGCTTATCTGCCGACCCAGGTGGATTTCCCTTATATAAAAATGGTCGTGTGGTTGGTGGTGTCGGTGTGATAGCCGATGGAATATATGGCTTGGACAAAGATCCTGCTTCAGGAAGCTCCGATCTTGACGAGCGTATTGCACAATCCGCATTAAAAGGATTTGAAGCACCGAATTGTATTCGCGCAGAGCGGATTACGGCTGGTGGACTTGCTTTACCGTATTCTAATTCCGATGCTTCCCTTGTCAATGTCAGCGCCTCAACACTGGGCGATGCCAAAGTTGCTGGTGTCGGAAAATTATCAGCAGTGGATACGTATTACGACAATACGGTGATACGTGCAGGCGTCGCATTTGGAACTGTCGCCTCAGGTTTTGCACCTGATACCTCTGCTTTTAAGGGTTCTTCTGGTTATATTTTAACGAGTAACGCAACTGCCACTAATCGTTATCCGCCAACCTCATCTCAAGCACCATTGGCCTTGGATAAAGGTGGTGCTGGTATGTCTGCTGCCGAAGTTCAGGAATTACTTTCTCAGGCAATTGCGGTAGCAAATCAAGCCAGGGCGCAGATTCGTAGCCCGCAAGGCTCTGCTGCACAAGTCACGATCTCTGTTGTTGATAGTGCAGGAAATATACTGGGTCTGGTTCGGGCTCCTGATGCTCCTGTGTTTGGTACCGATGTTTCGTTGCAAAAGGCAAGAACTGCTGCATTTTTCTCATCGTCGTTCAGCGCTTCTGCATTAAGCAAGCAGGCGCCTATCACCTATCTTGGCGGTATGAATTTCGCCAATGGTGCGCCATTTACCCTTGACGCAACGTATATATCGGGCCAGTCAAGCGCAGCTAAATCTTTTTTTGGCAATCCAGCAGTTTTCTCTGACGGCATAGCTTTTTCTGCCAGAGCGATCGGCAATATTGCCCGGCCAAATTTTCCTGATGGTATTGATGCAAATATCAACGGACCGTTCTCCAAACCCTTGAGTACCTGGAGTGTGTTTAATGATGGATTGCAATTAGATTTGGTTTATCGTGGGTTTACTCAGGCAATCGTGGCACCCGCTAACACAAATAACAATTGTACCGGTACCGATGTATCTGGAAATGATGGAATTGCGACCCTGAAGAATGGTATTCAGATATTTCCGGGAGGTTTCCCTATTTATCGGGGTAACGTATTCATTGGTGCAATTGGCGTTTCCGGAGATGGTGTTGATCAGGATGACATGATTGGTTTTCTTGGCTTGGCGCGAGCAGGAAAAACCTTGAATACGGGAATTGCAAATGCTCCAGCTGTTTTGCGTGCAGATACTTTGCTACCTCAAGGTAAGCGTCTCAGGTATGCACAATGCCCGCAGACGCCATTTAACAATAGCACTGAACAAAATGTTTGCGACGGTATTTGATATGCAAAAGTTTGCAAAAACTTCCGTAGTATTATGTTGTGTGGCGTTGTTGTCCTCGACGATCTCAATGGCACAAACCGCGCCAGTCATCGTTGTCGAAAAAACGCCAGAATTACTTGAGCTGCAAGTAATGTCGACGTTGATCGGTGTAAAAGAAGCTCCGGAGAATAACGCGACGATCATTGCGCATGTGTCCCGTGGAAATTTACTGAACGTCCTTGAGCAACGTGGGGATTGGTACAAAGTCGCCTTACCCTCATCAACGGCAGGATGGATATTGCGGACTCCGGGGGAGTTTGGGCAAATGTCGGTGGAGGTATTCCCGACAAAAAATCCTCCTATTTTTGCAGTTGATGAAGCATCACAAAAGGTAGCAAATGAAAAGGAGGGGATAGTGAATGTCCGGCCTGGTCATTCACCTGTCGTATTGACTTTACCGCCGATTGATCCGCAACAAGTAGAGCCGCCCCAACAAAACTTGCCTCGTGAATCCATTTCTGTACCGGATCGTTGGCGCTTAATGCAAGCATTAGGATTTAAGTTTCCCTTATATGACCCCTATAATCAAAATCCGTTAAAAGGTGATTTACCAGTATTAAAAAATCTTGGCGAAGATATTTTTTTCAATCTTGGTCTGATTTCGGATACTTTGTTTGAAGCACGTCGTTTGCCAACACCCGTATCCGGTCAAATTGCTTTTCGTCCTGGTGCTAACGACATCTTTGGACAAGGTCAACAAAATGTATTTGTACAGAACCTGATCGTCAGCCTGGGGTTAATTAAAGGTGACACGACATTCCGTCCTCCTGATTATGAGTTACGGTTTGTACCCGTCTTCAATTTTAACCGGGCTCGTGTACAGGAAGCTGGTGCATTGAATATTGATCCGTCAGCAGGCACAAGAAGGATAGATAATTTTGTGGGTGTTCAGGAATTGTTTGCCGACGTTCATTTGCGCAATGTTTCTGAACGATATGATTTCGATAGTTTGCGTGTTGGCATACAGCCATTCACAAACGACTTCAGAGGATTTTTGTTTCAGGATTCTCCTTTTGGTATTCGCGTTTTTGGGAACAGAAGCAATAATCAATTTCAATATAATCTGGCGTGGTTCCGTCGTTTTGAAAAAGATACCAATAGTGGTTTGAACGATGTTGGCAAAGGTTTGCGTAAAGACGACGTATTTGTTGCCAACTTATATCGTCAGGATTGGCCTGTTCTGGGATTTACTTCACAGTTCAGTGTTGTTCATAATCGCAATAACGAAAAAGAATTCGCCTACGACAATAACGGATTTCTGGTACGTCCTGCTTTTGTCGGGGACGTAAAGCCCCATAAGTATCAAGTCACTTACCTTGGCTATAACGGTGACGGCCATTTCGGCAAATGGAATCTGAGCACTTCAGCATACGTCGCTCTTGGAACAGATGACCATAATTCTATCGCTCAGAAATCTCAGCAAATCAGAGCAGGTTTTTTTGCCAGTGAATTATCACGAGATTTTAGTTGGGTGCGTTTGCGTGGCAATGTGCTTTTTGCATCTGGAGATAAAGACCCATTTGATAATAAAGCAACTGGCTTCGATGCCATTTTAGAAAATCCTCAGTTTGCCGGATCTGACACGAATTTCTTTATACGTCAGGCAATGCCTTTGATTGGCGGTGGTGGTGTGGCACTTGCGGGTCGTAATAGTATTTTGCCTTCATTACGTTCGTCAAAAGATGAGGGGCAGTCTAATTTCGTTAATCCGGGCATTGGTCTGGTTGGTGTCGGGGCCGATTTTGACATTACGCCGGAGCTACGGATATTTACTAACGCATCTTATTTGCGGTTTATGGAAACGAGCTCGCTTGCATTACTGCGTAATCAAGCTATGCCTTCATCTTCGATTGGTACCGATTTGTCGGTGGGTTTTCATTTGCGCCCCTTCTTTACGCAAAATATGATTATCAATGGTTCAGCTGCTGTTTTGAGACCAGGTACAGGTCTTAAGGCATTGTATGGCGATAAGCGCGGTAGCCTTTATTCCGTAGTATTAAACGTGGTGCTGACATTTTGAAAAATATACGCCTAACCCAGTCGATTTTTTTTGTGCTGACATTCTTGCAATGCGTGGCAAGAGATGTGTCGCACCGATCTTTTTTGAGTCAAATCAGAAACAGTCTGCTACTGGTCCTCTTTAGTTTTTTGTTGCCTGTTACTGCATTTTCATCTGACGGTACTAAATTATCCGACCGATCGTATGAAATTGCACCAGCTGCGCCAAAAGCACAATCATTGGTACAGGCGAAATTGAAGTCAGATGGCTGCATGAGCTGTCACACGGTCACAGACCGCCATACTATGCATGCCAATCCAGGCGTGGTTTTAGGATGTACAGACTGCCATGGTGGAAATTCAGCAATTACCTATTCTGGCTCCTTGTTAAATTCAAAAGCACCCGATTATCGTAAAGCGATGGATAAGGCACACGTATTGCCAAGAGATGAAAAATTTTGGAAATATCCCTCCTCAGCAAATCCTGAGCATTCGTTTGCCAAGCTTAATAAAGAGCATCCTGCGTATATCCGTTTTGTGAATCCGGGTGATTTACGGGTCGCACGCGACTCATGCGGTAGCTGCCATTTACCGATCATTCAGGCGCAGGAGCGTAGTTTAATGTCGACGTCTGCAATGCTTTGGGGTGGTGCAAGTTATAACAACGGGATACTTCCTTACAAGCGTTATATCCTCGGGGAATCGTATACTGGGGACAGTAAAGCAGCCACGATCGTTAATCCTATTAAAGTAGATAATGAGCATTTTGTATTTAAGGGAATCTTAGACAGGCTGTATCCATTACCTGCATGGGAGACGATTCCACCAGCAGATATATTCCGTGTTTTTGAGCGTGGTGGTCGCGTAATTTCCAGTCAGTTTCCTGAAATAGGGTTGCCCAATTTGTCCGGAACGCTACAAAAACTGGATGAGCCTGGACGGCCCGACATACGGCAATCGAATCGCGGCCCAGGCACAGGTAGTCGGATTGCGGTGCCTGCGATTAATATTACGAAAACGCGTCTGAATGATCCACATCTGTGGTTTTTGGGGACGAATGACCAACCCGGTGATTACCGATCTTCAGGTTGCACGGCATGTCATACGATTTATGCCAATGACCGGGATCCCAAACATTCAGGCCCCTACGCCAAATTTGGTAATGTAGGCGCGACGCAGACCATTGATCCCACCATTCCCAAGAACGAATCCGGGCACCCACTGAAGCATGAGTTCACCAGGGCGATTCCGTCATCTCAGTGCATGGTATGTCATATGCACCAGCCCAATGTTTTTGTGAACTCGTTTTATGGTTACACAATGTGGGATTATGAATCTGATGCGCCACATATGTGGCCAGAGAAACAGAAATATCCTACCGACGCAGAAGCGCGTGTCGGTCTGGATAGAAATCCTGAAGAAGCAGCTATACGCGGCAAGTGGAATGAGCCAGAGTTCTTGAAGAATGTATCTACGCTGAATTCAAAATTAAAAGATACACAGTTTGCTGATTATCATGGACATGGATGGAATTTCCGTGCCGTATTTAAGCGTAATCGCAAAGGTGCCTTGCTGGATGCCAAAGGTAATATTGTCTCTGACGATGATCCGGATAAGTTCAAAAAGACGGTTCATCTGTCGTCCATTCATATGGATATCGGTATGCATTGCGTGGATTGCCACTTTGCACAGGATATGCACGGCAATGGCCACATCTATGGTGAAGTCGCGGCTGCAATCGAGATCGACTGTGCTGATTGTCACGGCACGGCAAAGAAATATCCGACATTGCATACCAGTGGACCTGCTGCGAAGCCTGGCGGGATGGATTTGAGCCTTTTGAAAACGCAGGATGGCAGACGTCGGTTTGAATGGCGTGATGGAAAGCTCTATCAGCGGGCTGCACTTGATCCTGATAAAGAATGGGAAATGAGTTTGGTCAAAGATACAGTGAATCCTGATCATCCCAAATATAACGCTAAGGCAGCACGCGCAAAATTGATGTCTGCTGGTGATGCTGGCAAATCCGGAAAATGGGGACCAGGTGTAGAAAAATTTGCGCATGATGACGAGAAAATGACGTGCTTTACTTGTCATTTATCCTGGACTACCAGCTGTGCGGGTTGCCACTTGCCGATTCAGGCTAACTGGAAAACTGAGCGCAATCATTATGAGGGCGGAGAAACCCGTAATTACGCGTCTTACAACCCACAAGTTGTCAGGGACGATATGTTCCAGTTGGGGATCAGCGGGCCAGTCAAAGGAAGTAAAGTGACACCCGTACGTTCAAGTTCTGCACTCGTTTTATCGTCGACGAATATCAACCGCGAGAAAATTTATATCCAGCAGCCTCCTATTGCCGCGAGTGGGTTTTCATCTCAGGCGTTTGCGCCTCACTATCCTCATACGGAACGTAAAGAAGAAACGAAAACATGCACCGATTGTCATGTCTCAAAAAATAATGACAACAACGCAATCATGGCGCAACTGTTGCTTCAGGGTACGAACTTTGTGAATTTTGTTGGCTATAACGCTTGGATAGGTGAGAGCAATCATATTGAGGCGACGACTGTCACAGAATGGAATGAGCCTCAAGCGGTTATTGGCAGTTATTTACAGCGTTACGCCTATCCTGACTGGTTCGGTAATCATCAGGCTAAAAAAATGGAACTGACAGAGTCCCACGAACTGGGGACTGACGGCAATGTCAATTGCTTGCAATTGCGAGGTGAATACATGTTCGTGGCCGAAGGCAGGGGGGGATTCCGTGTCTACGATACTGCTAATATCGTTAATAAGGGCGTATCGCAAAGGATCGTTACTGCACCATTTTCTCCGCTCGGTCAAAATACCCATATCGCATCCAAAAATGCGACTTGTATGGCCATTCCAACCAATCAGGCAATTGCACCGACGCGTAATACGGGTGATCTGATGCGTGTGACCAATCAGGAGCAGCCTTTCCATCCCATCTATCATTATGCTGTTATCACTGATTCTGAAGAGGGATTAATCTTGACGAATGTTGATACTCTGGCTGACGGTGACCCAAGAAACAATTTCCTGACGCGCGCGCTGACATGGAACCCGGGTGGTTTGCTGAATGGCGCACGTCATATTACTTTGGGTGGGTATATTGCTTATGTGGCTACTCCCAAAGGAGTCGTGATACTGGATTTGGATAATCCATTAAAACCTAAACATCTTGCAACCATTCCTATGGAAGATGTTCGCGCTTCAGCCTTGCAATTCCGCTATTTATTTGTGACAGATAAAACAGGCTTAAAAGTGATCGATGTCACTATCCCGGGGAAACCGTTAACATTGGCGGGCACCGTGCCATTGAAAAATGCACAAAAACTCTACTTGGCCCGCACCTATGCATATGTCGCTGCCAGCGATCAGGGTTTGGCGATTATTGATATCGAAAAGCCTGATCATCCACAGCTATACCAAATGTTTACTGCCGAAAGTAGATTGAACGATGTTCAGGATATTGTAGTGGGAAGTACAAATGCATCGTTATTTGCCTACGTTGCAGACGGTAAAAACGGATTGAAGGTATTGCAATTAACTTCGCCAGATACACAACCGCGTTTTTATGGTTTTTCTCCTGAACCTAAACCAGAATTAATTGCATGGCGTAAAACAGCATCACCTGCGATGGCAGTGTCCAAAGGATTGGACCGTGACCGCGCAGTCGATGAAACCGGTAATCAGATCGCAATATTTGGCCGTATAGGATCCAGACCTTTTATCGCGAAAGAAATGGAAAAACTGTATATGCGCCCAGATGGACAGGTATGGAAAGTGACTGACGAAATCAATATGAAGGATTTTGTTGCTCGTGCCAGTAAAAATGTGGCGCCAATGCAGAAGGGGACAAAGTGAGAAATAATTTTCTTCTAAAGGTTGTATGCAAGACCAGTCTATTGCTCTGTTTCTTATGCAGTGCTTTACACAGTTCTGTCTCGTCTGCAGAAACTGTTTTACCGAATGCTGCTCATGCGCAGACGGTGGGAACAGTCAACTGCGCCAGTAGCACTTGTCACGGTTCGGTAACACCATGGAATGATTCTGTTGTTCTGCAAAATGAGTACACGACCTGGCTTCGTCTGGACAAGCATGCCAAAGCTTACAATGTGTTGTTGAATGATAAATCTCGAAAAATAGCTAAAAATTTAGCATTGAAAGAACCAGCGCATCAATCAAAGATCTGCCTTGATTGCCATGCGCATAATCCTGCGCTGAAACTACAAGGTGAACGGCATGTTGTGAGTGAAGGTGTGGGTTGTGAAGCATGTCACGGACCTGCAGAAAAGTGGATTACTTCGCATACCGTGCAAGGTACAACGCATGCAGACAATGTAAAAAATGGAATGTACCCAACAAATCGTCCGGTAGAGCAAGCGAAGCTTTGTTTGTCTTGCCACTTTGGTGATGAGAGTCGTTTCGTCACCCATAGAATCATGGGTGCAGGTCATCCGCGCATCTCTTTTGAGCTGGAGACATTTACTAACATCGCGCCAGCACATTACAAAATCGATGAGGACTGGAATAAGAGAAAGGGTGAATACAATAGCATTCGTATCTGGGCGATAGGACAGGCGCTTGCCTCAAAACAATTACTTGATACTTTGACTGACCCCAAACTGGGGAGAGATGGATTGTTTCCAGAATTAGTATTATTCGATTGTCATTCTTGCCACCATCCTATGAGTGAACAAAAATCCTCACCTCGGTTAGGTGTTGGACCTGGGCGTATGCATTTGAATGACAGTAATCTTTTGATGCTGCGTGCCATTGTTTCGGTTGTGGATCCTGCAAGTTCAAATAATTTCAATAGTCAGGTATCGCAATTACATAAAGCGATAGCAGGCACATCCAATGTGAAGACTGACCCACTTGAGTTGGCCAAAAAACTTTCTGTGACGATCGGGCAGTACACCGCACTGTTTGAAAAGAAACATTTTGATATGCTGGTTTTACGTGAGGTTTTAAAAGCCTTAATTAATGAGGCAAGTGCCGGTAATTATTCAGATTATGCCGGTGCCGAGCAGGCCTATATGTCGATATCAAGCCTGACCTCATCGTTGAGCAAGCAAGGTGCGTTAAAGTCTGTGAACGATATTAACCGTCGTTTATCGTCTATGCGCAAGGTATTGGCCAATGAGGAAAAATATAACCCAGATGTATTCAGCGCAGAGTTGTCTGGTTTGCGTACGTTAATTTCATCTTCAGCTAAGTAGGTAACTCATGACTGATAACAGCAACATCAATTTGGTGAAAGAGGGTATGGACTCTTGCTTTGATATCGTCATCGTAGGATCCGGTCCTGCCGGACTATCTGCTGCTGCCAGAGCCAGTGCTTTGGGCGCTCGTCATGTGTTGTTGGAGGCTGACTTGCAGCACGCTTCCGATACAATATTCAAGTACCAGAAAGGCAAGCATGTCATGGCTGAGCCAGGCATTTTGCCATTACGTAGTGACATGAGTTTTACCGCTGGTAAAAGGGAAAATTTGCTGGATACCTGGAACAGTGAACTTGCCAAACTGAAAGTGAATATTCAATATGGCAAGCGGGTCAATTTTATCGCTCGTGATGAACAGACAGGCTTGTTTACAATTCGTAGTGAAGATGGCAGCGAGTATGCGAGTAAATCAGTCATTCTCGGTATCGGCTTGCAAGGTAATATCAGGAAAACAGGTACGCCGGGTGAAGATCATCCAAGAGTCCAGTACACGCTGGCGGATCCTGATGAGTTTTCAGGTGAAACAATTATTGTGATTGGCGCAGGCGATGCCGGTATTGAAAATGCGTTAGCACTCGCAAATCAGAATACTGTGTATCTCATGAATCGTAGCGATGAATTTGTTTTTTGTAAGGATGGTAATCGCACGTTGATTTTGGCTGCTGAGAAAACAGGAAAAATCAATGTTTGCTACAGTGCAAACACAGTCAAGATTGAGGATGGCAATAATGGGATGCCTCTCAATTTTGTATTTAATGGCAAAGAGGGGGAAACGACTATCCCTTGCCATCGGGTCATTGCACGTTTGGGCGCGACGCCACCAAGAAAGTTAATTGAAAGTTTTGGTATTGTATTTCCAAATGCGAATCCTACTTCAGTACCCGTACTTTCTGAAACCTATGAATCGAATGTTCCTGGTTTGTACATCGTTGGAGCTTTAGGCGGCTATCCACTTATTAAACAGGCGATGAACCAAGGTTACGAAGTGGTTCAGACCATAGTCGGTCAACCGGTGGAGCCGGTGGATGAGCCTCTGCTGCGAGAAAAATTTAAAGCATGGAAGCCTGGGGTTTCTGTTTCCCATGTGATCGATACGATCATGGAAAATGTGCCTTTGTTTAAAGGTATGTCCAAACTACAGTTGCGTGAGTTTATGTTGGAGTCAAATTTGTTGATTCCAGGTGCCGGTAGTATTGTTTTCAAAAAATTCGACTATACCAATACTTTTTATTCGATTGTTGATGGTGAGGTCGAAGTTGAAGTCACTGGTGCGGATGGGAAGCCTAAATTAATTACTCTTCAAAAAGGGAAGTATTTTGGAGAGATGGGGCTGATTTCGGGACGACGCCGTACCGCGACAATTCGTGCAGGGAAGAACTGTGTTTTACTGGAAACACCACGTCGTTCAATGTTGAAACTGATTTCTGCCGTTGATGATGTGCGCCAGCAAATGGATGAAGTATTCGTCAGGCACGCTATCACAAACTATATTGGCCCCATGTTGACGCCAGAAGCAGTCAATGCGCTGATTGCCGGTAGTGTTCAGATGAAACGCTACAACACGAACGAAGTATTATTTAAAGAAGGTGATACCGCGGACGGGTTGTATCTGATACGGCGTGGATCTGTAACTATTTCTAAAGTGACAGATGGCAAGGAAAGAATTTTGTCTTATGTTTCAGCGGGTAACTATGTCGGTGAAATGGCGCTATTGAGCGATGCTCCTCGCTCAGCCACTGTGACTGCTACCGTGATGACTGAGGCACTGATTTTGAATGGTGAGAGCTTTAAGCAGCAACTTGCCGCCAACCCTCAGTTGCGTAAATCAATTGAAGATAAAACACTGAAGCGCACACAGAATAATGTCATGCTGGAACAGAGCACCGGCAGAGAAAGTGATTTGATTCGTTTCTTGCTCGGGCAAGGTGTGGGTGAGGCATCTGATGTTTTGTTGATTGACGAAACCTTGTGTATTCAGTGTAATAACTGTGAAAATGCTTGCGCTGAAACGCATAACGGCACGTCCCGACTGAAGCGGGAGTTGGGCCCTACATTTGCGAATATCCATCTGCCGACTGCGTGCAGACATTGTGAGCATCCGCATTGTATGAAGGAATGTCCTCCGGATGCAATCAGTCGTTCACAGCAAGGGGAAGTGTTTATCAGTGATGCTTGTATTGGTTGCGGTAACTGTGAGCGAAATTGCCCTTATGGCGTGATTCAAATGGCGGTGCAAAAACCTCCTAAACGGGGCGGAGGTATTTTGTGGACTTTATTTGGTCTGGGTGCCGCACCAGGTCATCGCCAAGCTGATTACGATCCAAATGCGTTGAAAAAAGCGGTGAAGTGTGATTTGTGTAAAGACCTGGATGGTGGAGCATCATGTGTCCGGGCTTGTCCAACCGGTGCTGCTATTCGTATCTCGCCAGAAAATTATTTCAAAAACAGTAAAGTCATGTAGTAACTATCGTTGACTTATGATGAGATGAAGAAAAAATAATGAAGGTATAAAAATACTATGCCTGTTCATTCAAAGTGAACAGGCATTTGGTTTTTAAAACATGAACAATTGATTATTGTGGAGCATTTTTGGATGATGCGGCCCCGTAAATTGTGCAATTGTTGCTTCGATTTTTTCAAATTGTCCGGGTTTGGCATGAGTCACAAAAATCTCCGGACTGCATGTCAGTTTTTGAAGTTCTTCTTCTAGCAAACTCGGGCAAAGGTGCTTCGATAATATTGCCAGTTCACGTTCTTCATCGGGAAAAGCAGCTTCGATCACGACAAATTTGATATTGTCGACTAGATTAATCGCTTCCCATAATGCAGTACATACGGTGGTATCTCCGCTAAACGCCAGACTGCCATTACCGCTGTCAAGTAAATAGCCGACTGCCGGAACCGTATGATAAGCAGGCAATGCAGTGATGTGACGGTTATTGCCAACACTGACGGGTACGCCAACACTAATAGTATTGAATCGGAGGAAGGGATTTTCAGCAGTAGGTATTTTGCTGAAATCTGGCCAGATTAGCCAATTGAAAATATGCGTCTGAAGTATAGCGAGGGTTTCTTCTGTTGCGTGCACAATCAATGGCGTGTCTCGTTTATCCCCGACACTATCAAGAATAAAAGGCAGGCAGGCTATATGGTCCAGATGGGAGTGAGTAATGAATACATGATCTATACGGGTAAGTGCTTCTAAAGATAAATCTGCACTGCCGGTACCAGCATCAATCAAAATATCGTCATCTACCAGTAGAGACGTTGTACGCAAACTACTACCGCCAACGCCTCCGCTACATCCGAGTATTTGTACTCTCATTTTTTCAGACCATTTAATGGAAAGTTGAGTTGTGTACCTTGAACACCATGTTTTCCAGACAAAGAGTACATGTTTATATTGTCAAAATGGGTAGGGTTTTCGTGATACTAATCTACTCGTCAGCTTAAATCAATCTCTGAAAAAAATGCCATATTGAGTGCTGATAGGTAGTAATTTCTCTCGCTTGCAAGAAGCCGGTCTGGTGTTGATCTGTTCAGAATACTTTTTTATTCTCCTTGAATCATTTTCTTCATGGCATTGAATGTTTACATGCTCAGTTTAAAAAATTGCTTAATGCTGTCGAGTAATTTGCCATGTTGTACTTGGTCTGGTTTGATATTGTCTTCGTGAATTTTTAATAATTCCTGATTACGTTCACTTAAGAGTTGGGCAAATTCGATAGCAAGGTCTGGTCTGGTGAGCATGATGTTGTCGAATATTGGTTTATCTATTCGATAGCATTCTGTGTGTGTTCGCGCAGTCACGGTCGCTCGGCGTGGTTCTCCGGTCATTAGTCCCATTTCACCAAACACCGTACCGGGTTTTAACACTGCGAGATGGCGTTTTTCCTGTGCATTGATTTCGTAGTTGACATCAGCTTCGCCATGAATGATCAAATAAAGCCAGTGAGCAACATCCCCTTGTTTGGTCATGACATCATTTTTAGCAAAAATATTCTCTCTTAATGAAGACGCAACCTGATACAGCTCTTCTTCGTTCAGGGTAGAAAATAGGTGCACTGTCGATAGATTTTTAATCCGCTCATTAATTTTTTCTTGTAATAAAGCAGCCTTGACCTGCTTAGTATTGCTGGTCAGATTGATATCCATACAAGGACGTCCAAGTTCAAATCCAATGCCCTGACGTTGTAAGCAAGCATAGATATGCTGCCTGATCATTGAGTCTGTAGTTTCGTCTGCCTGGGGAACCGTGAGCCAATACCGTACCATGTAATGCGTAGAGCCCTCGAGATAGTCCAGCACCAGGCATTGTGGTAATGGATCTGCGGCGACGTTATCGATTTTCGCTTCTCGCAAGGCTTTTTCTACTGCACGCACAACCAGTTGCGGTGGGACTGAAAATCCTGTTGTGAAACGAATCACCCGTCTCCAGTTAGGGCTGTCGGGGCTGCTGAATACTTCAAACTTGGAGCGCATCAAGATACTATTGGGAATGATTACCCGTGCGCCATTATTCATTCTCACCGCAGTATGACGCCAATGCACTTCGACAACGCGACCACGCACATCGTCAATTCTTACCCAGTCACCAATACGAATTGAGTTATCCAGCTGTAATGCTAAGCCTCCGAGAATATTGCCGAGAGTGTCTTGCATAGAAAATGCCAGAATCCCGGTAATGACCGCCGATGTTGTTACCACGCCACTGAGGTTCAAGCCGGCATAACGTAGTCTGACGAGACCCCATGCAATACATCCAAAAACAAACACAATATCCTGCAAAATGCGAGGTGATTTGATACGCATGGCGGGCAACAGCAGTCGGAATATCACGATGCTGGTCAGACGAATAAATAATAGTCCCCATCCTATGGTTGCTAATTCTTCTAATAGGACAGATGCTTCAAGCAAACCTGCGGTTGGGAGTATTTTTGAAGAAATACTCAGGACAATAAGTAATCCGGAAACAATCAGATTGCTACGCAGTAATTTAATGCCGTCTGATAATGTCTTTATTAGTAATAGCTGTAGTAATAATGCGGTGGCGATGACAGCAACCAGATCAAGATGATCGGCAAACCAGCCTGCCTGAAATAAATCGTTGAGCATTCGCCCCTCCAAAGACATGTATTCTGGTGATGATGACCAAGGTGTCGCGTGTTAGTAGGCATTTCTCTACCTTGCCGTGAGGATCTGTATCTGCAACCTACACACAAACATTGGTGAATGTGAATCTTACTTGATGGGCCATGTCTTGATTAATGTTGCAAAAAATATTTTCGCAACAACTGTGCAGAACATAATTTTCAGAGCTGCAGCGAATGGAAATATCGACTGATAAAACGATTCCGTGTGGGAATCAGCCTATTTTCATCGTCCATACGAACACTATGGAGTTTCATGTCGGACGCCAGGTTGTTCGGGCGGAAGTATTCGCATCATCCATTTTTATTAGTCACTTTCGGAGTCTCAATACAAAATAAAAATGGATTTCGATAGGAATACTACCGACAATATTTTCTCAAGATTTCTTTTTGCCATGCAGTTGCTGACGCGATAATTTACGTTGTTCAGCTTGCTGGTGGCGTCTTTTCTGTTGCTCCGTGACTAGCTCTAAAGCAGGCACAGGAGTCGGTTTACGGTTAGCATCTACTGCAACCATAGTGAAATAGCAGCTGTTGGCGTGCCTTACCTGCCGTTCCTGTATATTTTCAGTCACGACTTTGATACCGACTTCCATAGAACTGGTGCCTGTGTAATTGATCGATGCAAGAAATGTCACCAGTTCGCCGACATGAATCGGTTGCAGAAACATGACTTGATCTACTGAAAGCGTGACAACATAACTTCCGGAATAGCGACTGGCACAGGCATACGCAACGCTATCGAGATATTTGAGAATTGTGCCGCCATGAACATTACCGGAAAAGTTAGCCATATCCGGCGTCATTAATACTGTCATGCTGAGTTCGTGAGGTAACCAACTGAGTGAGTTTTCCATACTATTGTTCCATTTAGGTTGTTGCGCTGAGTCAGTCATGATCACAAGAGTGGCGATGAGCCAACATAATCATCAAGTCAATAATTCATCAACAAAAGGTCTTTGCCCACTGCAAAAGGAAAACACGATTCTGAATATTATTTCATCAAGCCATGGTAAAAATGGCGAAAATATATGCATTCAGTCATGAAGACGAACATCATTGATGATCTGCCAGTTTGCATAAACATGTATTTTTGTCAGCGACAGAAATATAACAGTAATTCTATCGAAACCAGAAACGCAGTAAGAAATTTAATTGATTGAACTGTAGCGGTTTCCGTTTGCTGGGATATTTGTCAGAGCATGTATTTGGACATGTATTTGCAGCCACATTTTTTACCTGGGTGCTATTGTATTGATTGCATCACCGGATATCTTTCAACTTTCATTGACAGGATGAGCATATGAAACAAGTTAAACTTTTGGGTATTGCAGGTAGTCTGCGTCAGAAATCCAGTAACAAAGGATTGTTAAGAGCAGCACAGGCAAACTTGCCAGCAGGGACAGTCTTGGAAATTGCTGATCTTTCGGATATTCCTTTTTACAATGCTGATATCGTCGAAAAACCTGCATCGGTACAACGGGTTCTGGCGCAAATGGAGGCCGCAGACGCCTTAGTGTTTGCTTGTCCGGAATATAACTATTCGCTTGCTCCGGCACTGAAGAATATTCTTGATTGGGCATCACGTGAGCCAGACAATGCCTTACTCGCCGGAAAAATGGCCTCCATTATGGGGGCGGGCGGCGGTATGGGGACTTCCAGAGCGCAATATCACCTGCGTCAGGTATGTGTTTTTCTCGATTTGCACCCATTGAATAAGCCGGAAGTTTTCGTCAATGCGTTCGCTGGTACTGTCGATGCGGATGGTAATCTCACTGACGAGAGATTACAGAAATTGATCGCAGATCAGATGCGGATCTTGGTCACTAAAGTCGAGGCCAGTCTCAGTTAATTTTCAGTCGTTGAGAGAAATACTCCGTATTGCCTGAAGATGAAGGAGGCAGAATCTGTTTTACTTCAGTTTCAGGCAATTCGGAGGTACGTAGAGCGTGGGGTAACCGTGTTGATCATGTTGTCCAGGGTAACTTGGGAGCTGTTAGCCTCCTGCTTTCAGCGTCTTTGACAGCGCCAAAGCGCGGTGTATTGTTTTCCCAATCTTTCTGTGCCTGAGCGATATATTCTTTACTAAAACCGACGAAATTCCACCACATAGTGATGGGTTGTTCAAATGGCTCACCACCGAGCAGAAGAATTCGGCTCCCTGACTCTAGCACCAGTGTGACTTGACTGAGGTTTGTCCCCAGATAAGCAAACTCATCGGTAATAAATTTTTCTTGCCCGATATGGCACTCACCTTCCATCGGCAGAATGCCATATTCAAACCCGGGCGATAAACGCAAAGTAATCATTGTTTTTTGAAGACTCCGGATGTCCATCCCGACTAACGGTGAATGAAAGGCAGCTGGTGCGGTTTTGTCGCCATACGAACCCGCAAGTAAAGTCCAATGACATGCATCCTGTTCCCACGTGGGTAAGTCTGGAAAGTGTTCGAAAGAGGGCGGGCATTCCGCGGCAGTTGACGGTAGCGCAATCCATAATTGCGCTGCTTGCAGCCGTTTTCCCGGAACCGAGTCTTCAGTATGAACGATGCCATGCCCAGCAGTCATCAGATTGACTTCACCTGGCCGGATGATTTGTTCATTGCCCAAACTATCACGGTGCAAAATTTCACCTTCAATTAACCAGGTAAAGGTTTGCAAACCAGTATGAGGGTGAGCACCTACACGCATAGCGTCACCTTCTGCAAAGTTGACAGGGCCGGCATGATCAAGAAAACACCATGCTCCTACCATCCGGCGCTGCCGTGTTGGTAATGCTCGGTGCACTATCATGCCTTCTCCCAGTTGGGTGGCGCGGGAGGCAATATGTTCAATCGGATTCATGTGCTTTATATCTCGTTGATCAGGCAGCTAATCCGGTCTGGATTCGCACTTCACCTACCAGTAGTTTATGCATAGGACAGGCATTGGCGATTTTCAACAGTTGTTCACGTTGTTCAGTGCTGAGGTCTCCGTAAAGATGTACGGTTCGCACAATGTCGTTACCGGTTTCTGGCTTACCCGCCGGATTCAGTTGCGCTTCCACCTGTATAGAAGTCAGCGGCCATTGGCGGCGTGCGGCTACCATTTTGATGGTAATGGCAGTACAGGACGCCAGACTAGCCATCATGAGGCGATCTGGTGATGTTCCCACATTGCCTCCACCCATATCAAGTGGCTCATCAGCCATCCAAGTGTGACCCAGATCATCTTTTAATTCAACCTGATACGGTACGTCTTTCAATATAGCAGTGATACTGGCTGTTCCTGACATGGTGTTTTCCTGGTTACTTGTCATTGATGATAAATAAGGGGTTTTTCATCGGGCGTAGATTTTTAAAGCCATCCGCTGACGAGGTGTGAGCCCGGATACTTGCCCAATAAAAAAGACGCTAATGCGTTGCGATTACTATTCCATATCATACTTGATATGTGAACCTGTATCGCAGCCTGCCTTAGCGCCGTCAGATGAAAACTGTTTGTTAGCCCGCCAGATAATCGTGTAAAACCCGTCCGTAAGGTAGGGTCATATCTGTCACCATGTGCAGACCACCAACGACTTGCAGCACAGGCAGATCAGTGAGTGGACAATTGACTGCATGTAGCATTTCCAGACGAGCACGTCCTGTCCAGGCGCCTTTGATGACAACATCCTGAAAATTAATTCCAACCAATTGTGCAATGGCGGGTTTGCCATCGATATCCGGTACCAGTTTCAGTGTGATCTGGGTACGACCGAGCAATTCCTTTTCATGAGAAAAATCCTGGCGAAAGGCATCGTGCTTATACACCATGCTTGCCGTAGCCACATGCTGTCTGGCGTAATGCAGTGTGCCGGTCAGAGTGTCTCCGTTAACCTGCAATGCTGCTTTGCCAAACTTCATCGGATAGCCCCAGATTTCCCGGCCACCAGTCAGTGGTGGTGTATTGTCGACATACATCTGGCTGATGAAATTGCAAGGCTCGCCATGAAAAGTGCAGGGAATGATTTGCGCAGCAGCGGAATAGGCGCCAAAACCTTCGCCATCAGGTAAGTCCAGCCATTGAACAGAGACAGTATCGCCTACTGGTTGCAATGGCTCCGGCAACGCTTCACGTATTGCTGCAGGATCAGTTTTGTAACTGACAATCATGTATTGCCGGTTAAAGAATTTATAGGGACCGCGTGGATATGTCGGGCTTTGCAGCGGCATTGATGGCAGGGCCAGAACATCGCTTTTTTTCATCATTTCTCTCCTGTAGATGAAGTTGCCTGCTCTTTGACATAATCGAATAACACGCGACCATGTGGCAGGGTCAGGTCAGCGATATAGTGTTTGCCACCAATGATTTTCTTGATCGGTAAATCAGCTACCGGTGCATTGACATGAGGAATCAGTTGTAGTCTGGCGGGAGAAATCCAGCTGCCTTTCACGGTGATATCTGTCAGATTATAGGCAACCAGTTGGCATATTTTAGGACTGCCATCCACATCCGGAATGATTTTCAGGTTGCAGGATGTCTTGGTCATTCCTTTTGCTGTTGCTTCCAGGCCACCATGTGCTGCTTCATGTTTATAGCCCATTGTACCCATGGCGACTAATTGGCCCGCATACTCCAGCGTACCGGTTAATGTATCGGAACATATTTCAATTTTTGGTAGCGCATATTTTTTTGGGAAGCCCCAGATTTCCCTGCCCGCCGAAATCGGAGGTTCATCATCGAGATACATCTGGGCAGTGTAATTAATTGCTTCACCGTTGAAGGTACAGGGGATGACGAGGCCACTTTCTGTGTAATCACCAAAGCCAGAGCTATCTGGCATACGTATCCATTCATACAGCACGTGGCCATCCGTATTAGGCTCCAGAGGCTCAGGTACCACCTGGCGTAAGAGATCTTTATCAGTCTCATACGTAATGATCATGTATTCACGATTGATGAAACGGTAAGGCCCCATAGGATAGCTGGGGCTGGCTGCTGGCATGGAGGGGAGTTTGAGTATCTGTTCTGGCGTCATATGCTACCTTTCTGCTCGGTAAGAATGGATAGTGAAAATGATCGCCCTCACTCATGCCGTATCCCTGAGGAATCCCTCAGATATTTCGTACGTATGAGTTATGCATCGCCTCAGGGCAATCCGTCAGCCTTGCTACTGCTTGTCATGCTAATTACAAAAACTCTTTTTTCAGATCGACTGTTGAACGGTTGTTGATATGGTCAAAATTATGCTCCAGCCACTCGGCGGCGCATGCACGTCCGCGGTCTCGTAACATGGTCAGGAATCCCCAGTCACTTTCCATCTTACTTTCAGCAGACAGGTCGGACATCGCGTTGTCCGCACGGACAGAGTGAATCAGAACATATTTCATTTTGTTCATATATTCATCTTTGATCCAGCCGTCATCCATCAGCTTTTGAACAAAATATACAGCGCGTAGTTCTTTCATCAGCGCCGCATTAAAAGTGATTTCATTGAGTCGGTTCGAGATATCAACAGAGGTTTTAGGCGGCCCTGGTCGCTCAATAGGGTTGATATGTAAGATCACGACGTCGCGTGATTCTGTGTGATAAAACAGCGGGTATAGCACAGGATTACCCATATAGCCGCCGTCCCAGTAATGCTCACCATCGATTTCGACTGCCTGGAACAATTGAGGTAAGCATGCAGATGCCAGCACGACATTTGCTGTAATTTCGTTGGTATTAAACACTTTGGCTTTACCGGTGCGGACATTCGTTGCACAGATGAAGAGCTTGGTCTTTGCGCTGCGATCAAGTTCGTCAAAATCTACCTGTGATTCCAACACCTCGCGCAAGGGATTGTAATTATTCGGATTGAGTTGATAAGGAGAGAACGTGTTGGTCATCATCTTCATGGTATTGGCCATCATGTTCTTCATGATATTGCCGCCCATGAGCGCATCAAATGGTGTCGGTTTGATCGCGAATTTCTGACCGGCGTCGGAGATGGCCTGCCAGAAGTTATGCAAGGCTTCCCTTGCGCCATCATTGCCTTTGATCTTGCCATACGCATAGACGACCGCATTCATGGAGCCAGCGCTGGTACCTGAAATACCCTCGATCTCCAGGCGACCATCTTCTAAAAATTTGTCCATGACGCCCCAGCCAAACGCACCATGAGCGCCACCACCTTGTAGCGCCAGATTAATATTCTTGACTTGATTTTTTGGGGGCGCAGCGCGACTTTGTTTTGCTCCTGTTTCTGCCTTCATTGCCATTCCTCTCGCAGATATTATGTCTTTTGGGATAACTACTGATCGCAGGCTGGCTGAAACTGTGCCTGCCTGTACTGATTTGACTTAATGCGCAGTCCAGCCGCCTTCGACGGAGATATTCGTGCCGGTAATAGAGGCTGCGGAGTCACTGCAAAGAAATACGGCGGTTCCCGCAACTTGCTCCACTGTGACAAATTGCTTGGTAGGTTGTGCTGCCAACAAAACATCGCGTTTGACCTGTTCTTCGGTAATGCCGCGTGCTTTGGCTGTGTCGGGGATTTGTTTTTCTACCAGTGGCGTAAGTACATAACCAGGGCAAATAGCGTTACAGGTCACGCCATGTTCGGCAACTTCCAGTGCCACGGTTTTTGTAAATCCCATGATGCCATGCTTAGACGCCACGTAGGCCGATTTGAATGGCGAGGCGACCAGAGCATGTGCTGAGGCAATATTGATGATGCGACCCCAACCTTTTGATTTCATATACGGCACAGCAATGCGGGTAGTATGAAATGCGGAAGTCAGATTGATGGCGATGATGGCATTCCATTTGTCGACAGGAAACTCCTCTACAGGCGACACAAACTGGATACCAGCATTGTTGACCAGAATATCGACACCGCCCAATTGCTCGGCAGCGTGATGCATCATGGCCTCGATTTGCTCATGCTGACTCATATCCGCACCATCATAGATGACTTTCACGCCATATTTTGATGCCAGACCAGCACGAATTTGTTCGATTTCAGCAGCATCGCCAAATCCATTCAGTACCAGATTCACGCCTTCTTTCGCGAATCCTTCTGCAATGCCAAGACCAATCCCACTAGTTGAGCCAGTTACTACTGCATTTTTGCCTTTGATCACGGTGAACTCCTAACATTATTGAGGGGGGAGAAAGCCAGCTTCATGCCTGGGCATGTTGCATTGATATCATCAAAATTACTGCATAAAGTTAACGGCGAGATAATAATACACTGATAAGTCATACCAGTTACCTATCTTTTGCTTAAAAAATTAGCAGCTCTGATTTCGAAGGATATTCGCTTGTTTTCCTCACTTATTGTTTGGCAGCGTGACAACAATCTGCGATACAAAACGCACTGAAATGATGAGGTGGGGGAAAAGGAGGGGAGCGTGTTTGATTGATTATGCAGGCAGGTGACTGCAAGTATTCTCATTGAGGCGCAGCATGAACTCAATGAGAATAAAAGACATCACATTAGCAATGTATATGAGTCCAAAGAGTACTAAGAGTTCTAAGAGTATTATTCGATCGCATACTTTTGAAGTATTGCTTTCCAGACTGGGTCGGAACGCATGCCAGAAATGACCGTATCTAATTCTTTTCCCAATACTTGTTGATCCTTGTTCAAGAAAATGAAGCGCTCAAAACTGGATTGAGGTTTGGTTGCGACATAGAACAGATTTTTCATTTCGCTTTGATTGCCTAATTGTTTTAACAGATAGCGATATGTACTCGATGCCATGATCGTGACATCAATTTTTCCTGAAGCGATTTTTTTGATATTACTTAGTTCTTCATTGACATTGTCCCGAGTGATATTTTTACCGAATTGATCTTCCAGTCCCGCGTAACGATTGCCGTGAATTGCTCCAAACCTGAGTCCCTGCAATGATGCCGGGCTTTGGTATTCAATTTTACGTTGTGCAGTCGAAATAACGATATTGGCATCCGGCATGATTGGTGGTGTCCAGTGGAATTTCTTTTTATCTGTATCGTTGATAAAGCTTGGGTTCAGGAAGAGAAATACCGCTTTGGTGTCATGATTATTTTCGGCTGTTTGTATGGTTTGATTGAGCCGTTCTCTGGTCGTTGTGTTGAGTTGCAGGTGGTATTTTCCTTTCAGTTTCCCATTCAGATAGCCGACCAGATCCGTTGCCAATCCGCCTTGATCAACAACGAAAGGCACTGAGTTATAGGAGTTATATGCCGTGATCGTTTCCTCGGCAAATCCAGGAATAGCGATCATTAATCCGAGGAGTGTGAAGCCTGATATGGCTGTGAGAAAACGCTGTATAAGATGTTGAAGACATAGGGAGAGTTTATTCATGAGTATATTTTTGAATTGATTTTTGCGTCACATATATGACGTGACGAAATAGGACAAAAAAAATCGGCGGATGATGAGTCCGCCGATCGTTGATTATTTTGCCCCTGCCTCAAACCATGCAGCTATGCGTGCACGTTCAGTGTCTGTGATATTGGTGACATTTCCCAGCGGCATATTTTTTTGTACTACCGCTTGCTGATAGATGAGTTGTGCATGTTGTTTGATGTGATCTGTCGTTTCTAAGGCAATTCCTTTGGCAGCACTCGGCATCATGCTGGGTTTGGCCGCATGACATTGCACGCAGCGTGCTTGTAAAATTTGCTGCACTTCATTGATGCTAACCTCTGTTGTTGTTCCTGCCTTGTTATTGGTTGCAGGTACGGATACAGATGATGGTGCTATCCAGGCAATGACTGCCGTTAGCAGAACGACGGCGAAAGTCGGATAGGCAAAATTGATCTTACCTTTATGACGCAGAATAAAAAACTGACGGATCAATACACCTGCCAGCATAATCAATATCAATACCAGCCAGTTGTACTGGTTGCTATATGTCATGCTGTAATGATTTGACAGCATGGCAAACAGTACAGGCAGCGTGAAATAGGTGTTGTGTACACTACGCTGCTTACCGCGCTGACCATGTATCGGATCTACTGGTTGGTTGGCTTTCATAGATGCCACTATTTTTCTTTGGCCCGGAATAATCCAGAAAAAAACATTGGCACTCATGATGGTCGCAATCATCGCTCCGATGATCAAAAACGCTGCGCGTCCGGCAAACAAGTGGCAGGCAGCCCAGGCAGCGGTACATACATACAGCACGACCAGAATCGCCAGAAGTCGCTCATTTTTCCGCAAGGCACGACAAAGCACATCGTAGATGAGCCAGCCAGCAACCAGAAACGATAAAGCCAATATCACTGCAGTGGAGGGGGATAAATGGGCGACATTCGGATCAATCAGAAATACTTTTGGATTGAACAGATAAAGTACCGAGAACAGGCCAAAACCTGATAACCACGTACTGTAAGATTCCCAGTAAAACCAGTGTACGTCGTCAGGTAATTCTGGTGGTGCTCCCAGATATTTTTGTGGATTATAAAAGCCGCCCCCGTGCAGCGCCCACAATTCTCCACCGACGCCTTTCTTTTTCAGTGTGGGGTCTTGCGGTGCTTTCAGGCTGTTATCCAACCATACAAAGTAAAAAGATGATCCTATCCATGCGATCGCGACGATCACATGCAGCCAGCGCAATAAGAGATTGGCCCAATCAAGCAAATACGTTTCCATCAATATATCTCCAGATTCATTTTTAGTATGTTAATTGATTACGACGGTAAGCCGTTGTTTAAGTAACTTATTCAGTAAGGTAATAAGTGACTCAATAATTGGCTTAACAAGTTACTTAACAAGTTACGCAACAAGTGACTCAACTACCACGATAGGTTGAATAACTCCACGGAGTGGTCACCAGCGGAACGTGGTAGTGCTGGGATGCATCAGCGACTCCGAAACGCAAGATCACAATATCGAGAAAATTTGGCGTTGGCAGACGGATGCCGAGTCCTGAAAAGTACTCTCCTATATGGAAATGCAATTCATAGACACCTTCTTGAAAAGCTGGCCCCTCCAGAAGCGGGCTATCACATCGGCCATCGTGATTGGTTAATTTGCTTAACAATAAATTGGATTTATTGTCGACAATTTTGTATAGGTCTATCCGTATTCCCTGACCCGGTTTGCCGTGTGCGGTATTGAGGACGTGCGTGGTTAAACGGCTCATCATGACTCCTGAATAATAGTATGGAAAGAAATTACTAGGGCGAAGAAGTGCCCGTAGCTTCGGACGTGAAGTGTCTCCTTACTGTTGTATGGAGATTGCAGCTGTCCGTGATGTTGAACAAAAATGCAAACAAATTGTTGACAATTATAGGAGTCGTTGGCATCCTCGTCAATGTGCTTTGTTGATGGAAATTAAAACGAGACATGTGCTTGTTCCCGTTCTCACTTTGTAGAACGAATAGGCCGCGATGACTTTCCTGAGTTTCAGAATATAGGCAATACCAGCGTTGAGGGGGGGGGGATGGCAATCCTGTCAAAAGTAGCATTGCCAGCAAAAGATCGTATGAGTACAGAAATGACAATGCGATGCTGGGACACCGTCTACTCAACGGTATAAGGCGTAAAGAGCAGTCTCTGGGGAACGTTGATGATTCTTGCCCGTCACCATACGGACAAGGTATTCATGAAATGATCAGCCATATCTGGTTGAAGTCGCATTTCATCTGGCACATACCGTAGTGTCAGTATTGCTTCAGTATGGCCCGACGATTGCTTGACTTAGGTGCTGTAACTGACCTGATGTGCATTTGCCAGCTGAATGTTGCTGAGTCGGAGTAAGCGTTTTGATTTACGGACGGCTTCAGTCAAGTCGCTCCTGTAGTACCTGTTTTACCAATAATACAAAATGATAAAAACAATCAATCACAACCTTGATTAATCTGGAGAAGACATATGAGTAGCTCACAATCCGCCGTTGCGGTGGAGTCGTATCAACATGACGATGCCGCCAAGCTATCTGGCATCGAAGAAGTTTCTGCTGTCGATGAACGCCTGCCAGTCGCCAAGCTGGCGACGCTGGGTTTGCAGCATGTGCTGGTCATGTATGCTGGTGCCATTGCTGTGCCACTGATTGTTGGCAGAGCCTTGCATTTGAGCGCAGAGCAGGTTGCCGCGCTGATTTGTGCGGATTTATTTTGCTGTGGCATGACGACGGTTGTGCAATCGTGGGGGCTGGGGCGTTATTTTGGTATTCGGCTGCCAGTCATGATGGGCGTCACATTTGCTTCCGTCAGTCCGATGCTGGCGATGGCTGCTGATCCTGCTTTGGGTGTGACCGGAATTTTCGGGTCGGTCATCGGTGCCGGATTGTTGTCCATGCTCATTGCACCTTTTATTGGCAGGGTGCTGACACTGTTTCCACCAGTTGTGACGGGCTCTATTATTTCCGTGATTGGTATTTCTCTGATGAGCGTAGGCGTCAACTGGGCAGTTGGCGGGCCACCGGGAATGGCAACGATACCTGATCCTGCATTTTTGCAATTGGTTGAAACTGCTAAGCTCGCTGGGCTGCCTGTGCCTGTTGGTCCGGCACCGATGATTCCGAACCCAGCCTATGCCGCATTGGATAATCTGGGAATCGCTCTGTTTGTGCTGGTGATTATTTTGTTGGTCGCCAAATATGCACGCGGGTTTCTGGCAAATATTTCCGTATTGACCGGAATTGCGGCAGGAACAGTGTTGGCGTATGCGATGGGCAAAGTTGATTTCAGCAAAGTGGCTGCAGCGAAAACATTTGCTTTCGTGACGCCGTTTCAATTTGGAGTGCCAACGTTTAAGCCTTTGGCTATTCTCACAATGACGCTGGTGATGTTGGTGGTGATGATTGAGTCTACCGGCATGTTTCTGGCGTTAGGTGAACTGACTGGTAAAAAAATCACAAAAGAAGATATTACCCGTGGTTTGAGAGTCGATGGTCTGGGAACGATGATTGGTGGTCTGTTCAATACTTTTCCGTACACGTCTTTTTCTCAGAATGTCGGTCTGGTGGGGGTGACAGGTGTCAAAAGCCGTTGGGTGTGCGTCGCTGCTGGCTTCATTCTGATGGCGATGGGCGTACTACCTAAAATCGCTACTGCGGCCGTCGCTATTCCACAATTTGTTTTAGGTGGTGCAGGGCTGGTCATGTTTGGTATGGTCGCCGCTACCGGTATTCGCATTCTGAGTAGCGTCGATTTTAAAACCTCACGCAACAATCAGTTTATCGTAGCTATCTCGATAGGATTCGGGATGTTGCCGATGGTCGCGTCCAAGTATTCACAACATATGCCTAAAGGTCTGGATTCCCTGTTACATAGCGGGATTTTGATGGCTGCATTGGTGGCAGTTCTATTAAATATGTACTTTAATGGCATTCATTCACAGAGCGAAGCTGAATTGGCGGCGAAAGAAAACTGTCACGGCAGCGAATAGAGATTTGTACTTCATAAAGAAAACATGATGGAAAATAATCATAACTATCCACGCGATCTGATTGGCTATGGTCGCTCAGTTCCCCACGCGCATTGGCCTGATCAAGCCAGAATCGCGGTGCAGTTTGTCCTGAATTACGAAGAGGGCGGAGAAAACTGTGTATTGCACGGCGATCAGGCATCCGAAAAATTTCTTTCTGAAATTATTGGCGCCGACGCGTATGAAGCGCGGCACATGTCGATGGAGTCTATCTATGAATATGGTTCCCGCGCGGGCGTATGGCGTATCTTGCGCGAGTTTGAACAGAGAAAATTACCATTAACCGTGTTTGGTGTTGCTATGGCTTTGCAGCGCCATCCTGAATTGACTCAGGCGTTTATTGAGTTGGGTCATGAAATCGCCTGCCATGGCTTGCGCTGGATACACTATCAGCATATGCACGAAGCAACCGAGCGTGAACACATGCAGGCGGCGATCGCTATTCAAAAAGAGCTGACTGGTCATGCTCCATCTGGATGGTATACCGGCCGTGATTCGCCAAATACGCGCAAGCTGATCGCTGAACATGGTGGATTTTTATATGACTCCGATTACTACGGAGATGATTTGCCTTTCTGGACAGATGTGAGTTTGTCTGATGGTCAGACCAAACCGCATCTGATCGTACCTTACACCCTGGACAGTAATGACATGCGATTTGCTACTGCGCAGGGTTTCAACACCAGCGAACACTTTTACCAGTATCTGAAAGATAGTTTTGATGTGCTGTATGCCGAAGGTGACCCTGATGGGCAGGACAGACCAAAAATGCTGTCAGTGGGGATGCATTGCCGTTTGCTGGGCAGGCCGGGACGTTTCCGCGCGCTGCAACGCTTTTTGGACTATGTGCAGTCACATGACAAAGTGTGGATTTGCAAGCGCGTTGATATTGCGCAGCACTGGATCAAACATCACCCTTATCAGGATAAAAAATGACCCATACATTTTCAATCAATGAATTAAATTCGATGTCGGTAGATCAGTTCACGCAAGCGCTCGGTGCTATTTTTGAGCACTCACCCTGGGTTGCGCAGTGTGCTGCAGAGCTAAGACCGTTTCAGACCATAGCGCAACTACATCAGGCGATGGCAACAGTAGTGCGCGATGCGCATGTCGATGAACGCATCAAGCTGATTCGCGCTCACCCGGAGTTGGCAGGAAAAGCAGCGATGCGCGGTGAGTTGACCGTTGAATCCACCCGTGAGCAACGTGGCGCAGGTCTGGATCAATGTAGTCCTGAAGAATTTGCCGAAGTACAGGATTTAAATCAGCGTTACAACGATAAATTTGGTTTTCCTTTTGTCATTGCTGTGAAAGGGCATGATCGCCACAGTATTTTGTCGCATTTTCGTAAGCGTTTGGGCAATGACAAAGAGACCGAGGTGAATGAATGTATCGAGCAGATTATTAAGATTGGTGGTTTCCGTTTGTCTGATGCGATATCTGAATAATGTTGATTTATTCTGAATGATGAGTGTAAGTGCGAATGCACTGAAAATATAAAAATGAATAAGGAAGAGACAATATGAAAAAAATGATGGTGTTGACGGGTATTTTTGCCAGTCTGGGAGCTGGATATGCCAATGCACAAAGCAGTGTACAGATCAACGGCCTTTTGGATGTCGGCGTTGCATCGATGAAAAATAGCGGTGATACACAAAGAACTTCACAGCTGAAAAGCGGTGGCATGTCTACTTCTTATTTTGGTATCAAAGGATCAGAAGAGCTTGCCGATGGTGTCAAGGCTGAGTTTGCGTTAGCCGGTTTTTTGCGTGGTGATACTGGTGAGTCAGGACGATTTTCTGGTGACACCATGTTTACCAAAGATGCCAATGTTGCGCTTGCAGGCAGCTTTGGCCGCGTTCAACTGGGTCGTGGCAATGCCCCGGGAACCTTGCCAGTCTTTATGTTCAATCCATTTGGCGATTCTTTTACTTACTCACCGCTGGTATTGCATTCATATGTTCCATCCGGCGAAACTTTTGCCAGAAGAAATTGGGTCACATCCAACGCCGCAGACAGTGGCTGGAGTAATGAGGTTGTCTATAGCACGCCCATATTCAATGGTTTAAAAGCGAATCTGTATTATCAGTTTGGTGAGGTTGCTGGTGATAATTCTAAAAAAAATATAGGCATTAATTTCTTATATGCGAATGGGCCATTAGGGCTGACAGCATTTTATCAGGATGCTCAAGTCAGTAATCCGGGGAGTGGCTCTGCTCTGGTCGATGCGACTGGGTCATTGGGAACCCCAGTAAAGTACAACAGCATCAACCGTCAGAAGGGATACTTTTTAGGTGCAAGTTACGATATGAATATCGTGAAGTGGTTTGCGACCTATCAGATCAATCATGACGATACCAATAGTGTCGCGGATATGCGCGATAGAATTTTTAGCTTAGGTTTAAGCGCCCCGGTTGGGAATGGGAAAGTATTGTTTGATTATGCCAATACGCAACGTACAGGCAGCCTGGTTGGTGCTGATTTAAAGCGCGATACCAGTGCTCTGGCGTATGATTATTTTCTTTCTCCCCGAACGGATGTCTACTTCGTATTCATGTCGGACAAAGTGACGGCCGCTGATCGTGCAAGCAGTGTGGGCATGGGATTGCGACATAAATTCTGAGTGAATAAGATCAAACTATATATCTGTTCATTGATTTAATTGTATACAATATTAGGGTGCAATTAATTGTTGCACCCTTAAGAGGAGATGTTGAATGCCCCAAAATGTAAAGGGAATCACGATCATGCGTCGGGCAGATGAGTTAGCCCTTCATACGGAAGCTCCCGGAATGTTGACTCGCACTTTCCTGACTCATGCACATCAGGGGGCAGCGGCAACATTGACGGAATGGATGCGTGAAGCGGGTATGCATGTGCGGCGTGATGCCGTTGGCAATGTGATTGGGCGTTATGAAGGTTTGACGCCAGATGCACCTGCATTATTAACCGGCTCTCATTTTGATACGGTAAAAAATGCAGGAAAGTACGATGGTAATTTAGGTATTTTGTTGCCAATTACTTGTGTCGCGGAATGGCATCGGCAAGGGCGCCGTTTTCCGTTTGCAATAGAAGTGATCGGTTTTGCTGAAGAAGAAGGTGTTCGCTATAAAGCCACTTTGCTAGGCAGTCGTGCAATTGCTGGCAAGTTTGATGAGTCCTTACTCGATAAAGTCGATGAGCAGGGGATTCGTATGCGTGACGCAATTTCTATTGCTGGGTTTGATGCTACGACAATCAAGACGGCTGCATTCAACCCGGAGAAAGTCCTCGGATTTGTTGAAGTACACATCGAACAGGGACCGGTATTGCTGAATGAGCATCTGGCTGTTGGAATCGTTACTGCGATTTCCGGTGCCTCCAGATTTATGGTCATAGCAACCGGTCTTGCTGGCCATGCAGGCACTGTTCCCATGAATTTGCGTCGTGATGCTGCCATGGCAGCGGCAGAAATTGGTTTGTATATCGAAAAATGCTGCTCTGGAATTCCGGGTCTGGTCGGTACGGTTGGTCAGTTTGACGTACCAAATGGTGCCGCCAATACTGTGCCGGGCAAAGCAATATGGACGATTGATATTCGTGCTGAAAGCGACGATATCCGGCTCGCTGCTGTGAATGACGTGATGGCCAAAATGAAAGAAATCGCTGATCGTCGCGATATTCATCTAGATATACAGCAGACGCATGATGCTATCAGCGTTCCCTGTGCAAAAAATTTACAGCAACAGCTCGCTGCTGCAATCAAAAAAAATGGCATTCCTGTCAGATATCTTCCTTCTGGCGCCGGGCATGATGCGATGGCGATTGCTTCTCTGACTGAGGTTGCGATGCTTTTTGTGCGTTGTGGTCGTGGCGGTATCAGCCATCATCCCGACGAAATAATGACAGCAGAAGATGCCGAACTGGCTGCGCAGGTGTTTAGTAATTTTATTGAGCAGTTTGCCCATCCAACTACGGACCATCATCAAGGCCAATAAAACTGTCTCATTTGGCAAATTAGCTGACATAGTTGACATAGCGTGAATAGCCAAGTTAGCAAAGACAACAAAGACAACTCATTTAACTGACAACTGAATAAAGAAACCAAGATCATGAACACATACGAAAAACTGGATGCCTGGATTGATGAACACTTTGATGAACAGATCCGCTTTTTACAGGAACTGATACGCGTTCCGACAGATACACCACCAGGTAATAATGCACCTCATGCAGACCGTACCGCAGATTTGCTCCAGAACTTTGATATTCATGCAGAGAAATACAGCGTTCCTGACGCTGAAGTAAAGGCAGCAGGTTTGGAAAGTATTACCAATTTGTTGGTGAAACGTGAATATGGCCCGGGGAAAACCGTCTTGTTGAATGCACATGGGGATGTGGTTCCACCAGGAGAAGGATGGACGAAAAATCCCTATGGCGGTGAAATTGAGGATGGGAAAATATATGGCCGTGCCGCAGCTGTCAGTAAATGTGATTTCTCTACCTATACCTTTGCCTTACGGGCACTGGAAGCTGTTGCTAAACCAAAGGCCGGTAAGCTCGAATTATTGTTCACTTACGATGAAGAATTCGGCGGTGAGGTTGGGCCAGCCTGGATGTTGAAACACCATATCATCAAGCCTGATCTGATGATTGCCGCGGGGTTTTCTTATCAGGTGGTAACGGCTCATAATGGCTGTTTACAGATGGAAGTGACTGTTCACGGAAAAATGGCACATGCAGCCATCCCTGATTCTGGTGTTGATGCCCTGCAAGGTGCTGTCGCGGTTTTGAACGCTTTGTATGCGCAGAATACATTGTATAAACAGGTGTGTTCAAAGGTGGAAGGCATCACGCATCCTTACCTGAATGTCGGAATGATAGAGGGTGGAACTAACACCAATGTTATTCCGGGTCGTGTCACGATGAAGCTCGATCGACGCATGATTCCTGAAGAAAATCCGGCAGAAGTTGAAGCGACTTTGCGTCAGGTGATAACAGATGCTGCGGCGAAAATGCCAGGTATCAGTGTTGATGTGAAACGCATTCTGTTATGCAATGCCATGCAGCCGTTACCGGGCAATACTCCATTGGTCGATGCAATTCAGCATCACGGTGAACAAGTCTTTGGTGAAAAGATTCCAGCCTTGGGAACACCTTTATATACAGATGTACGCTTATTTTGTGAAGCGGGTATTCCTGGCGTAATCTACGGTGCTGGTCCGCGTACTGTGCTGGAGTCACATGCCAAGCGTGCAGATGAACGACTGGATCTGAACGATTTGCGTCGCGCGACTAAAGTGATCGCACGTACATTGGTTGATTTGTTGAAATGATTCGTTAACGCTGATTTGAAACAGAGTTGAATCGGGTTTTTGATTGGCGTTCAAGTGATTTCGCAATGATGGCATTTGCTCTTAGCGTAACAATGCAGTTGCAGACTTAGATGCTCTTTTTGTTTCGTTCATTCATTGGATGAATGAATCTTCACATTATTAAATCCTTTATCAGATAACAGGACCATCGTCATGGTGTTCTGTTGTCGCCTAAATATTTACAATAGAAAGAAACTATGCCGTTTATACGTACCGCTGTGAAGAAGGGGTGTAGCGCCGCCAGAAAAAAAGATATTGTGCATGGAATACATCAGGCATTAATAGACAGCATTCATATGCCTGAAGATGAATTGTTCAATCTTTTGACGGAATATGAACCCGATGATTTTTTTTATAGCCGGACATTTAATGGAATTGCCCGTTCCGATGATCTGGTTGTTGTAGAAATTACCATGCGGCGCGGCCGCAGTGACGCAATGAAAAAAGATCTGTATGCAAAAATTGCTGAAAATCTGCAGAAGTGTGCAGCAGTATCACCTGCTGATATTTTCATATTTACACATGAAAATGATTATTCAGACTGGTCTGTCGGCAATGGGGCATTTGCCATGAACATTGTTCAACAACGAGGTTAGTATTGTCAGATCAAAACACGCATGCTGTTGAATGATGTCTGATTAAACAAAGAAGTCACGAAAAAAGCCGCGAAGCAACAGCAGAGAATCGAAAGTGCTGGCCAGGGTTGATATACATTACTGATACAGTAAAGTTCAGCATGCTCAGGTGAGTAAAGCGGTAATCAAGTCTTTTTTCATTTCATGTTCACTGGCATTAAATTGCAATGCTGACTCAACATGCTCCAGATGTTCCATCATCAATCGAATTGCATGCTCCGTGTCGCCAGATTTGGCGGCACGCAGAAATGCCAGATGCTCATCCGAAGAACAAGCCGCATCTCTCTCTGACTGATAGAGCATCGTAATCAGTGTGCTGCGTGCAATCAGTTCCTGCATGATCTCAGTCAGTACATGATTACCGACAATCTCGGCGATCAGAATATGGAAGTCACCCAGAATCTCTGAGCGCATTCTGGAATTGCCATCTGATACTGCTTTATGTTCTTGCTTTAAATGTCGTTCCAGCGCTTTGTAATCGAGCGTTTTTGCTTTAGCAATAAATTCTCTGGTAATTGCTGCTTCAATAATCCGCCTTGCGGCAAATACTTCACGTGCTTCTTTTTCGCTAGGTTGACTGACAAAGGCACCTTTGTCGGGAACAATATTGACCAGCTTATCTTTCGATAAAATTAATAATGCCGCACGGATTTTAGTTCTGCTGACAGAATAGACGCCAGCGAGGGCTTCCTCGCGCAGTTTTGTGCCCGGAGGAAGTTTACGTGCAGCGATCGCCATCGCAATGTCATCCGCAATCGCTTGTGAACTTTGTTTGCTTGTTTCTTCTTTGTCTTTTAGTGGGGCCATAAAACGCTATGATGTGTTGCAGATAGTGCTGTTGATCTTGTATTCGGCCAATCATGCAGGCACTGGGTATTGACCTGTGCCGACAGTGCAGGGCTGCTGTTGCTATTGTAAATGGAATGAGCAGCGACTTTGCAGTTGATTTATAAGTCCTCTGAGGTGTAAGGACAGCAAACACAACTCGGTATGAGGGCGTACCAATTCGGACGGACAAAATAGGACGGATTAAATAGGACGTGTAGCCAAGAAAAGTGCTAAAGACGGTATGAAGGTAAAAAAGGTTGACGTCATATCGATGCCTTACTAATGATGCTTGGATACCATGTTCAGCTGGAGAGCGGTGTTTCAGAAGTGGAGAGCAATCCGTCGGAAAAATATACTGATGGCATATGCAGGTAACCTGTTTGGCGGATATGTCTGAAAGGCCACAGCGCTATGATGCTCATGATCATCGCTTGCCATCAGAATTGCTGACACTACGCTGCCAGGGTTGCTGCGTGGTGTCAGTCAGTGATGAAATAGAGTAAAAGTAGTTGTTGATTATGTCGTTGTCGTACCGGGCCAGATTTCTGCAATGCGTAGTAAATTGGTACTGCCCGACTCCCCAAATGGGATACCTGCGGTGATGACGATATGTTCTCCTGCTTGAGCAAATCCCTCTGCCACAGCAGTATGGCAGGCAGCGCTCACCAGTTCATCGATGGTCAGTGGCGTAGTGTTGACGGTGGAATGTACCCCCCATACCAGATTCAGGCGACGCGCAACCTCTTGCTTTGGCGATATGCTGAGTATGGCGGCAGAAGGGCGCTCTCTTGCTGCCCGTAGCGTCGTATGTCCTGAGCTGGTATATGTGACAGTGGCGCGGGCGCCGATGATGTGCGTCACACTGCGCAAAGCGGAACATATGGCATCCCCTTTGTTTGACAGCGGTGGAACTTGCTGGGCGTCGAGCATATTGCGATAGAGCGGGTCTTTTTCGACCTCACAGATAATGCGGTTCATCATGGCAACTGCTTGTTCTGGAAATGCACCACTGGCAGATTCAGCAGACAGCATGACCGCATCTGCACCATCGTATATAGCGCTGGCAACATCTGATGCCTCGGCACGAGTTGGTACGGGAGCCGCAATCATCGATTCCAGCATTTGTGTTGCAATCACGATCGGTACACCCTGTGTGCGGCAACTGCGTAAAATGCGTTTTTGTGCACCGGGAACCTGTTCTGGCGGTAACTCAACGCCCAAATCTCCTCTGGCGACCATAATCGCATCAGATACCGCCACGATTTCATCCAGTCTGTCGAGTGCCGCCGGTTTTTCCAGTTTTGCCAGCAAGCCTGCGCGCTGGCCTATCAGCGCTCTTGCGTCGAGAAGGTCCTCTGGTCTTTGCACAAAGGATAGCGCGATCCAGTCTGCCCCCATGTCCAGAGCAAAATCCAAATCCCTTTTGTCTTTTTCCGTTAGCGCTGGAATCGGCAGGACCGCATCCGGGACATTGACTCCTTTACGATCTGACAATATGCCGCCATTGATGACCTTTGTATGAATATGTGTGGCATCACTGTGTAAGACTTGTAAGCGCAGTTTGCCATCATCAAGCAGTAGCGATTGCCCTGCATTAATGACAGAAAATAACTCGGGATGGGGTAGACACACGCGTTGTGCTGAGCCAGGAGCTGGATCATTGTCCAGCGTGAATGTTGCGCCGTTTTCCAGAAAAACCTTGCCTTCTGCGAATTGACCCACTCTTAATTTTGGCCCTTGCAGATCGGCCAGAATTGCAATCGGTCTGCCATAACTACGTTCTATCTCTCTGACGATGTCGCAGCGGAGCTGATGATCCTGATGTGTGCCGTGGCTGAAATTGAAGCGAAAGACATCGGCACCAGCAAGGAACAGTGCCAGTATGGCTTCTTTGGTATTACTGGCGGGACCGAGGGTGGCGACGATCTTGGCTTTGCGTTGACGTCTCATAGAATTTCCTTGTGGTGAAAAAGTGAATCGATGAATACGGGAGGCCGCATCGGTTGCAAGCTCCGTGATTGCCGCTATCTCTGTCGAGCAGATCAATTCATCGAATGAGAGAAGGTACTTCTGGAGTATTCACAAAATCAGAATTGCTCTGAAGTCATTCACGTTGGTACGGGTAGGACCACTGACGACCAGATCGTCGAGTGTGCTGAAAAAGCGATATCCGTCGTTATTGTCGAGCAAGGTACGTGCTCTGATACCGGCAGCTTCTCCTCGCTCCAAAGAGCCTGGATCGCATAGCGCACCGGCATTGTCTTCGGAACCATCTATACCATCGGTGTCGCAGGCAATCGCATAGATATCCGGTTGTCCATCCAGTGCGACAGCGAGACTCAGCAGAAATTCAGCATTCCTTCCACCACGACCATTCCCTTTCACTGTGACGGTAGTTTCTCCACCTGAAATCAGCACGCAGGGCGGCTGAAATGGTTGCCCGTGTTGTGTGATCTGTCTTGCAATGGCGGCATGCATGATACCTATATCTCTGGCTTCACCTTCGACGCTGTTAGACAAAATATACGGCGTGACACCAGCAGCTCTGGCGGTATTGGCAGCTGCCTCCAATGCTTCCTGCGCTGTGGCGATGACGTGGTGCGTGTGACGCCGGAAGCGTGGGTCATCAGGTTTTGGCGTCTCTCCAGCTCCAGAGATCAGGTGCTGTCGTACGCTTTCTGGTGTGTCGATATGATATTTGTTCAAGATCGCCAACGCATCGGCGCAAGTAGTGTGATCTGCTAAGGTGGGACCGCTGGCAATCATGGCCGGATCGTCACCGGGAACATCTGATATCAGTAAGGTCACTAGTGTTGCTGGTGTGCAGGCAAGTCCAAGCCGGCCGCCTTTGATGGCAGACAGATGTTTGCGCACACAATTTATTTCTGAAATGCTGGCACCACTTTTTAAGAGTGCTTTGTTGATCTGCTGTTTTTGCTCCAGTGTGATGCCCTCAGCGGGAAGCGCAAGCAATGCGGAACCACCACCGGAAATCAGGCACAAAACCAGATCATCTTCTGTCAACCCTTGTACCATTTCCATGATACGTGCCGCTGCTTGTTGACCAGCCGCGTCTGGCACCGGATGGGCTGCTTCCACAATCTCGATTTTCCGGCATTCGGCACCGTGTCCATAGCGTGTAACAACAAGCCCCGATAGTGGTCCCTGCCAGCAGTCTTCCACGGTTTTTGCCATGGCAGCAGCAGCTTTACCTGCGCCAATAACGACGGTTCGTCCGCTTGCTGATGGTCTTGGCAGAAAGGGGGGCAGACATTGCTGTGCGCTAACGGCTTTGACTGCACTAGCATATAAATCAAGCAAAAACTGACGGGGAACAAGGGTATTCATGCTGGTGATCTTTCATAAAAAACGGGAGCAAACGTTCGCCGCCATGAGGCAGCTCTCAGGCCTGCGCAATTTCGTGATTCGACATCAGTTCGATTGCCCTGCACAAAGCAGAGTGATCCAGACCACTCATGCCATTGGCTGCACAAGCATTCATCAGCTCCTGAGCCATCGCGGTATTGGGCAGTGATACGCCCAATGTTTTAGCTCCTTGCAAGGCCAGATTCAAATCTTTCTGATGCAATTCAATTCTGAAACCTGGGTTGAAGGTACGCTTTACCATGCGTTCTCCATGTACTTCGAGGATGCGTGATGCTGCAAATCCTCCCATCAGTGCCTGGCGCACCCTGGCAGGATCAGCACCTGCCTTGGAGGCAAACAGTAAAGCCTCGGCGACAGCCTGGATATTGAGTGCCACGATAATTTGGTTAGCGACTTTGGTGGTTTGTCCATCGCCGTTAGCGCCGACGAGCGTGATGTTTTTACCCATTAATTCAAATAACGGTTTAACCGTATTGAACGCCGCCTCCGAGCCACCAACCATGATCGTCAGCGAAGCGGCCTTGGCGCCGACTTCACCGCCAGAAACTGGTGCATCCAGGTATTCGCAGCCCAGCGCCTGAATTTTTTTTGCAAATTCCTTGGTTGCCATCGGCGAAATGGAGCTCATGTCAACGACGATTTTTCCTTTTTCCAGACCCTCGGCAATACCTTTTTCACCGAACAATACCGCCTCTACATGCGGTGTATCGGGAACCATGATGATGACGATATCTGCCCGTTTGGCGACCTCTGCACCCGAAGTGCAAACGGTTGCGCCTGCGTCGATCAGTGTTGCAGGGGGATTTCTATGATCATGCAGATAAAGTTTGTGGCCACCTGCTTGTAAATTTGCCGCCATGGGTGCGCCCATAATGCCCAGCCCGATAAAGCCTATTTTTGCCATGATTTTGCCTTTTGATAAATATGTATTGGTTCAGAATATTGGTCTGATTCACTTGATCACTCGATCACTCGATCACTCGATACTGATTCAGACCATACTGTTGTTCGTTTTAGCTTGTTTATGCGTGAATACCATGCATCGCGCGCCAGTTCAGTCCTTCAAGCGTGCTGCTCTTTGGCTTGTATTCACAGCCTATCCAACCGGCATATTGCAATGCTTCCAGTTGCTCGAATAAAAAGCGATAGTTGATTTCACCGGTGCCGGGTTCGCATCGTCCAGGATTGTCTGCCAGTTGCAGGTGTCGTATCAGTCCAAAGTTCGCTGTGATAGTCTTGAGTAATTCGCCTTCCATTCTCTGCATGTGGTAAATGTCGTACTGAATGAAGATGTTGTCCGAACCTGTTGCCTCGATCAGCGCTGCCGCTTGTTTCGTACCTGACAGAAAAAATCCCGGTATGTCAAAGGTGTTGATCGCTTCGATCAGGAGCCGGATGCCCGCCGCCTTGAGTTTGTCTGCCGCATAGCGCAGATTGGCCACCGTGGTGGCTTGCGCCAGTTCCTGACTGACGCCGGTCGGAACTATGCCGATGAGACAATTCAATTGCTTCACCCCCAGCACTCTGGCGTAGCGAATTGCTTCGTCTACCCCCTCCCTGAATTCATTGATACGATCAGGGTGGCAGGCGATCCCGCGTTCACCTGCTTCCCAGTTACCGGCAGGCAGGTTGTGTAATACCAGATCAAGCTGATACAGACTGAGTTTGTCGGCAATCTGATCTGCATGGAATGCATAGGGAAATAAAAACTCGACGCCCCGAAAACCTGCTCGCGCAGCAGCTTCAAACCTTTCCATAAAGGGCAGCTCAGTGAATAACATCGTTAAGTTGGCAGCTAATTTCGTCATCATGTCTCCTGTGATTTGTCCTGGCGATTTGTCCAGATAGTCAGTCCAGTAAAGAGATGGCAGTCGGTGCATGTGCTGCTTCGGTTGCCAATTCTTCAAATTCGTTGATATTGTTAATTTCTGTTCCCATAGAGATATTGGTGACACGTTCCAGAATGATCTCTACGACGACAGGAACGCTGAATTCCTGCATCCAGTGGCATGCTTGTTTGATGGCTGCACCAATATTGTCCGGATCGGTGACACGTATCGCTTTGCAACCAAGGCCTTCGACAACGGCGACGTGATCCACACCGTAGCCATTGAGCTCAGGAGCATTGATATTTTCAAAGGCAAGCTGTACGCAATAATCCATATCAAATCCACGTTGCGATTGGCGAATCAAGCCGAGATAGGAGTTATTCACTACGATGTGCAGATACGGAAGTTTGAACTGAGCACCTGCGGCAAGTTCTTCGATCATGAACTGAAAGTCGTAGTCGCCGGAAATCGCCACCACCTGGCGCTTCGGGTCGGCTGCGCAGACACCGAGTGCCGCAGGTATCGTCCAACCCAGCGGGCCAGCCTGCCCACAGTTGATCCAGTGACGTGGGTAGTACACGTGTAGAAATTGGGCCGCTGCAATTTGCGACAATCCTATTGTGCTGACGTAGCAAGTTTCACGGCCAAAGGCTTTGTTCATTTCTTCATATACTCGCTGCGGCTTGATTGGAGTCTGATCGAAATGGGTGCGTCTTTGCATAGATGCTTTGCGTTGCTGGCATTCGGAGAGCCATACCGAGCGGTCTTTTAATTTGCCAGTAGCTTTCCATTCTTTTGCGACATCGATAAACAGCTGCAATGCGGCGTGAGCATCAGACACAATGCCAAAATCCGGGCCAAAGACACGTCCGATTTGTGTCGGTTCAATATCCACATGTACAAACTGACGGTCTTTGGTGAATACATCAACTGAGCCAGTATGGCGATTCGCCCAGCGATTGCCGATGCCCAGCACAAAGTCAGATGCCAGCATCGTCGCGTTGCCGTAGCGATGACTGGTTTGCAAGCCCACCATACCCGCCATCAACGGATGATCATCCGCAATGGATCCCCACCCCATCAGCGTTGGAATGACTGGAATACCGGTCAGTTCTGCAAATTCCACCAGCAGATCGGCGGCATTGGCATTGATAATGCCGCCCCCAGCGGTAATGAGTGGGCGCTCGGCCTCATTCAGCATTGCCAGTGCTTTCGCGATTTGTTCGCGTGTTGCTTTTGGCTTGTATATTTCCAGCGGCTGGTAAGTGTCAGGATCAAATTCAATTTCTGCCATCTGTACATCAAATGGCAGATCAATCAAGACAGGACCGGGACGCCCGGAGCGCATCAGATGAAACGCTTGCTGAAATACCATCGGTACTAAGGCCGGTTCGCGTACCGTCACAGCCCATTTGGTGACGGGTTTTGCGATGGATTCGATATCAACCGCCTGGAAATCCTCTTTATACAGCCGTGCACGTGGAGCTTGGCCGGTAATGCAAAGAATAGGTATGGAATCTGCCTGCGCTGAATAGAGGCCGGTGATCATGTCGGTTCCTGCCGGACCAGATGTCCCGATGCAAACGCCGATGTTACCTGCTTTGGCGCGGGTATATCCTTCTGCCATATGTGATGCTCCTTCCACATGTCTGGCGAGGATATGTCGTATGCTTCCCTGCTTTTTGAGTGCCGCATAAAATGGGTTGATCGCAGCGCCAGGAACACCAAACGCCTGGCTTACGCCTTCTTTTTCCAATACATATGCAGCTGCCTGCGCCGCGCTCATCTTTGCCATGTTGCACCTCGTAGTGGGTAGATTGTGTACAAAATTTGTGTTGATGTTTTGCATCATAAGAGTAAAGTCGGGTTTTGATAATGAGACAAAACATCGCTGTATTCGATACAAAAAATATGTAATGGAGAAGACGTGGATAAACTGACGCAAATTGAAACCTTCGTGGAAGTCGCTGATAAAGGCAGCTTTTCGCGTGCTGCTTTAGGAAAAAACATCACACCTGTGATGCTGGGCAGGAGAATCGACGCTCTGGAAAAGCGTCTGGGCGTCAAACTGATGCACAGAACCACGCGCCACCTGACTTTGACTGAACAAGGCATGGTGTATCTTGAGCACTGCCGCAAGTTACTGACGGATTTGGGGTATGCCGAAGAGATTATTTCGGAAGGGCGACATAAGGCGACAGGGCACCTGATTGTCTCAGCACCAGCGGCGTATGGACGCAAGCATGTGGCGCCCCATGCGCCGGCTTTCATTAAGGCACATCCTGAAGTGCAGATATCCTTTAACTTAACTGATCGGGTTGTTGATCTGGTCAGGGAAGGTTACGACTTGAGCATTCGTATTGGTGGCAATATTGATCCGAATTTTGTGGCAGTTAAACTTGCCAGTAACCGACGGGTTGTGTGCAGTACGCCAGAGTATTTTGAGCGTCACGGAATTCCTCGCCATTTGGATGATTTGGCAGACCACAATTGCCTCTCATTCAATTTGCAAGGTGGCCAGCAGCGAGGGTGGTATTTTCAGGATCATGGTAAACCGGTGATTGTGAAGGCAGCTGGAAATCTGGATTGCAATGATGGCGAATTGTTACACCGTTGGGCTTGCGAAGGGCTTGGTCTGGCATGGCGATCTACGTGGGAAATTGAAGCGCAGCTGGCCTCTGGCGAGTTGATTACGGTGCTGGACGACTATGCTTTACCGCAATATGACATCGTAGCTGTTTATCCACAGCAGCGACATTTACCAGCCAAGATACGTTTCTTTATTGATATGCTCAAGATGGTGTATGCCCATCCGGGATACTGGTTACGAAGATAACCGCAGAAATGATGCGCGGATGATAATGCGGTATCCGTATTGTCAAATGGGAATTGAGGGTATCGCTGGCATTGGTGATCGTTGTTTAGTCGTGTTGATACTGTACAAATATGACTGAAAGCATTGGCTGTTGCCAGTAAATGCAGCGTTCTCAAGGCAGTGCTCTCAGTGCGTTGACGCCACATAGTCGTTAGGCTCGTACATTGCCTTGTATGATTGCGTATGTGCAATTCTAGCCATGCAGACGAAACATATTGTTAAAAGTACGTTATGCGCATAGGAATAATGTCATGATGCAATAATCCATTTTTATATATGCGATAACTTATGACCTCTTCAGCGAAGTTCACCGGCTTACGAGTACAGTTATTCATATTTATTTTCTTTTTTATATCGTTGCTCGCTGTCGATGCAGGTGCCGCGACCTCGATGGTGAACCCACCCAATAAAATTACCGTTGTTGTTGACGATAATTTCCCTCCTTACACCTTGCGCGATGAGTCTGGAAACTTACAAGGTTTAATCCATGATCGCTGGCAATTGTGGCAAAAGCAAACAGGTATCAAAGTCGAACTCATTGGCATGGACTGGGCAAAAGCGCAGCAGTTGATGCTGGATGGTGGTGCGGACGTGATCGATACCATCTCGCGCACTCCTGCCCGTGAACCTTTTTACGAATTTTCGCTACCTTATGCCGATCTGAATGTGATGCTGTATTTCAGAAATACGGTGTCAGGCATTATCGATGCGAAATCGAGCCGTAATTTTGTCATTGGCGTCAAAGACGGTGATCGCTGCATTCAACATTTGCAAGACGCTGGCGCGACCAAGTTAAAGCGATATCCCAGTTATGAAGCTTTGATCAAGGCTGCAGCTGTACGCGAGGTTGCCGTTTTTTGTATGAATCAACGCCCAGCAGATTATTTTTTGATACGGGCAGGGATAGAAAGCGATTTTCAGCACACAGACGCGATGTATGTCAGTCAGTTTTATTGGGCTGTGAAGAAAGGTAATACCGGATTATTACAGATAGTGGCTGACGGCTTTGCCAGTATTCCCTCGCAAGAGCAATTACAGTTAGAAAAAAAATGGTTTGGTATCGCAATTGCCTCAGGGTATTTTGCTTCCTTACGTTATGGCGGCTATATTCTTGTTGGGCTGATGCTGGGTTTGCTATTGCTGTTGATATGGCTGCGAACGATGCGTTCCGAGGTAAAGCGCCAGACTGCTGCACTGCGCGAAAGTGAAGAGCGGTTCCGCAAATTATTCGAAGATACCTTGCAGGCAATTACTCTCGTAGAAGATGGTCGTTTCATTGCGGCAAACAAAGCATCATTGGCGATGCTGCGAATAACGGATCTGAATCAGTTCATTGGCCGTACGCCAGCCGATTTTTCTCCGCAGTTTCAATCGGATGGACAACTTTCTTCAGTCAAAGTGAAGGAGGTCATTGCCACTGCTTTTGCAAAGGGATCAACTGAATTTGAATGGGAACACATCCGCGCAGACGGGGAACACTTCATTGCCAGCGTATTGTTGACTGTGATCCGACAAGCGAATAAGGATTTGCTGCATGTCGTCTGGACTGATATCACTGAGCGTAAGCGAAATGAGATGGTTCTGTTAAATGCAAAAGCCATCATTGATTCCAGTGATGTCGCGATTATCAGTAAAACCTTGCAAGGCTTTATTACGAGCTGGAATCCGGGGGCAGAGAAGTTATTTGGCTACCGCGCAGACGAGACAATTGGCCAGTCTATGCAAATGTTAATACCTGACGATAGACGAAATGAAGAGCCAGAAATTCTGGCACGTATCGCAGAAGGAGAGCGTGTAGATCATTTCGAGACCATTCGTCGCTGTAAAGATGGCCATCTGATTCACATTTTTGCCAATATTTCTCCGATCATTAATCAGGAGGGAATAGTTTGTGGCGCATCGAAAATTGCACGTGATATTACGCAGCAGAAAAAAACGGAACAGGAACTGACTGAATATCGTCAGGATCTCGAACATCGTGTCATTGAGCGAACTTCGGAACTGGTGGTGATGGCGAATTCGCTGCGGGATGCGAATGATGAGCAACAGGCTATTTTTGATGCAGCGACGACCGGGATCATTTTCGTGCGCGACAGGCATATTGTTCGCTGCAACCGTATGATCGAACAGTTATTTGGCTATGAACCAGGAGAAATACTGGGGCAGACTACGCGTGCCTGGTACCCTGATGAGGCAACATTCAATGAGATTGGCGATACTATAGCCACAGCGTTAAAGCAGCAAGGTCATTATATCGCCGAGCGCGAGCTCATCCGCAAAGATGGCAGCCATTTCTGGGCGCGCATCATGGTGCAGGCGATCGATAGAAATGATGTACGCAAAGGCTTGGTCGGCATGATAGAGGATGTCACCGTCGAGCGAGAGACAAAGGAGGCGTTAAGGCGCTCCTATCAGGAACAGATGGCCATTTTTGATACCGCTACCGTTGGTATTGTCTTTACCCGGGACCGCTCGATTGTACGTTGCAACAGAACGATGGAGCAGCTATTTGGCTATGAACCCAATGAATTATTGGGGCAATCGATGAGAGTTGTCTATGGTGATGAGCTATCTTTTTATGAAGTTGGCAAGCAAATAGAATCGACTCTTTCAACAGACGGATATGTCCGATTTGAACGGGAGGTCGTGCGAAAAGACGGCACCCATTTCTGTGCCCGTCTGACTGCTCAGGTGATAGACGCGCAGAACTCAAGTAAGGGAATGGTGGGCACGATTGAAGATATTACTGCCGAGCAGGCAGTCATTGTTGAAATGAAGAAAGCAAGAACGCTTGCTGAAGAAGCTGCCAGAGCAAAGGCAGATTTTCTGGCAAATATGAGCCATGAAATCCGAACACCGATGAATGCAGTCCTTGGTATGTCACATCTGCTGCTTAAGACGGAGCTGACCGAGAGACAGCATGATTATCTCGTCAAAATACGGAGTGCAGGTCAGCATTTGCTCGGCATTATCAACGATATTCTCGATTTTTCAAAAGCAGAAGCAGGCAAACTCAGGCTGGAATGTGCAGAGTTTGATCTGGATAGCGTTGCCACGAATATTGCTACCTTACTCAATGGAAAAGCGAATGAGAAATGCCTGGAATTGACCATCGATATTGCAGCTGATGTTCCCCGAAATTTAATCGGTGACTCCTTGCGTCTGGAACAGATTTTGTTAAATTTTGGCTCGAATGCCGTGAAATTCACGGAGCAGGGTGAGGTGCATATTATTTGTCGCGTGAAGGAAATCAGTGATACCAATGTCTTGCTGTACTTCGCGATCCGAGATACCGGTATCGGTTTGACCGATGAACAGCAAGGTCAATTATTCCGTAGTTTTCAGCAAGCAGATAGTTCCACTACCCGCAAATTTGGTGGCACCGGTCTTGGGCTGGTGATTTCTAAACAGTTGGCTGGAATGATGGGTGGCGAAGTCGGTGTAGACAGTGTGCCTGAACATGGGAGTACTTTTTGGTTTACAGCCCGCTTTAGCCTTAGCAAAATGTTACCCGTCATATTGATGCCAAGACCAGATTTGCGTGGCCTGCGTGTTCTGGTGGTGGATGACAATGAGACTGCCCGTGTGGTACTGCGTGATATGTTGGCGTCGATGACTTTTGTGGTGGACGAAGCTGCTTCCGGCGCGGAAGCAATTCAATTAATACGGCATTCCATTGCTATCGATGTTCCGTATGCCATTGTGTTTCTCGACTGGAAAATGCCGGGTATGGATGGGATCGAAGCGGCGCGGCAGATACGTACACTGGGCCTGGATAGTTCACCTCACCTTGTGATGGTCACCGCATATGGACGAGAAGAACTGATGAGTCAGGCGACGATCGCTGGAATTGATAGTTTTCTGATTAAGCCGGTTAACCCCTCGCTCTTATTTGATACCGCAATGCAGTTGCTCGGCGGTAATAGGCTTCAACAATCAGTTGTCAATATTCCAGCAATAAAAGAAAGTGAGTTGTTATCTTCTTTGCAGGGAGCTCGAATTCTGGTGGTGGAAGATAATGAACTGAATCAACAAGTGGCAACAGATTTACTTACCGGTGCTGGTTTTGTAGTTGATCTTGCTGAAAACGGCGAAGTAGCATTAAATAAACTCCGGCATTCACACTACGATCTTGTGTTTATGGATATGCAGATGCCAGTGATGGATGGTGTGACTGCGACCATCGCGATTCGTCAGTTCACACAATTTAAGGATTTGCCGATTATTGCAATGACAGCCAATGCTATGCCGGCAGACAGGGATCGTTGTATCAATGCCGGGATGAATGACTATATTTCTAAGCCAATTGAACCTGATCATTTATGGCAAACATTGGCGCGATGGATATCACCAGATTTTCGGTCGAAGATTCAGCCATCTGATCCGGTTGTGGCTATTATTCGCGGCAATAGCGCAACGATGGTGATTCATGAACCCGAGAACTTTCTGGCACAAATTAACGGGTTGAATGTGGCAAGGGGGCTGCGGCATTTATCAGGTAAAACTGCTTCATATATCACTATGTTGCGGAGTTTTTGTGAGAAACAAAAAACAGTCGCTGATGACATCCGGCATGTGCTACTCAATGCTGACTGGCAAACCGCAGAGCGTCTTGCGCATACGATGAAGGGAATCGCAGGGACGTTGGGGATGGATCACTTGCAGAAGCTGTCTGCTGATCTTGAATTGGCCATAAAAGAACAGCATTCGACCATAATGATGGATCCGTTATGGGAGCGTTTTTCTGCCAGTCTTCAAGAGATGATTTTGCAACTGCAGGATAAATTACCCGCTGAGTCGGACAGCACAATAGCGATACCAAATGATGATATTGCTCGACGTGACGCGATCATCAATGAACTGAGATCCTTATTGGCACAGGATAATTTTGATGCAAGTGCTTTATTTTCTGACAATATCAGAATATTTGAACATGTATTTCCTGATCATGTCGCTAAAATGGCAGCACAAATTGCCGATTTTGATTTTGCGGGAGCAAAACAGACGCTGGAATCTGCTTGTTTATCCATTGGTCATCATCTATAAATTTTTTCTTCAATCACCGAAAGTGCTCATCCGATGTACTTTCGGTTGACATCTGTATGATATTTGCAGTAGCTAGTCGGTGCATAAAGTAAAAGTTATCCACAGAAAATGTGAGTAACTTGCCTTTCTCCGATAATAAATACCCTCGTAAGCCGCGCCAGATATAGGGGATAACAAATTGCCCTTATTTTATGCAGCAATATTTTATAGATGCCATATATTGCTTATATGTTGACTACAAACGTCATATGGAGCCCTGCTTCGTTTGTTTTATGTTGGTAATATGATTACATAAAGGTGAAATCCGCCATTCTTCATGATTGCACCATTTTATTTATTGAGGCGGCTGAGTTGTTATCTGTATGCCCTGTAATTGTGATGTCAACATCATATCGGTAACCGTATTAACAACTGGATTGATATCTTCATTTTTAGATATGCGTTACTGATGATGAGCAATTTTTCCTGTTTGTTCATCGCATTCGTTGCACCATTTGTCTTTTTGAGTGGCATCCTTTTCGTAATAAATGTAGTGAATTTGGCATGTCGATATTTCTTTAAAGACATTTAACATTTGCCACACCGTAATTGTGGATAACAAACACTATAATGAGTTTGACAATAAGAAAATTGCTCGCGGTAAAGCTAAAGCGATAACGATTCGTCAACGCAGTAACGTAGTGAATGCAATAAAGGCAGTGAAGCTTGGGTTTGGTATGCAAACGAATGCATTAGCACCCTGGCAATGGCGGCGTGTAACGACGCCTGAACAAAAAAGTCATTTATAAACAGGAGAAAACCATGGCAAATCTGTTAGACCTAGATACCACTTCAGAAGATATCAATTACGATCCAAATAATTTGTTGGACACCTTGATTAACCAATTGCATTTGAAAAATGATGCGGCTTTATCAAGAGCTTTAGAGGTTGCACCGCCAGTCATCAGCAAAATCCGTCATCGTCGTTTACCAGTCGGTGCTTCATTATTAATCCGTATGCACGAAATCAGCGATTTAAGCATCAAAGAATTGCGTAATCTGATGGGTGATCGTCGTGAGAAATTCAGGATCAGCGATGCACAGTTTAAGCCAAAGCCATAATTGCCTGACATCACGGTAATTGGGAAGCAACTACTGACGAGAAACTGGCACTGATGGTATTTGAATACTATTGCCAGTTTCTTAATTTTTATTTGTCTTCAGTGCAATTATCGTGCGTTGACATTTTGCTTAACTCACCGTTATTTTGTTGATGCTTTTTTCAGAGAGCTCAATATTAATCGATTACGTTTGAAATTCACTGTTGTTTTCTCCTTCCGCGAACCCTCACTTCTTCCTGTATTTGTCATCAAAAATTCATAAATCGAACTTAAAACTGGCTATAAGGTTTTGAGCTGGATCAATTGTTGCTGAATGTTACGAACTCAATTAAAATTAGCTATCTAAATACCTTGGTCTGAGATAAATGCTTTTGCCATGCTTTAAGCGCTGTTTTTTAACGTTATTTAAATTGCAGTAATTAGCCAGGCATGTTTTAGAGAATGCTTTTTCTTTTGTCTTAAGATGAAATTTTGCTGACTTAGCATGCCTTCTTTGCTTGAGGCTTTACAGTAAAGTCGCATTCACTTAACGACTCACATGTTTAATCAACATATTTCTTATTGCATTTCTAATAGAACAATCAGAATGCTCTCGCTTTTTATTGCCTGATATTGATGAGTGTGCAACGGTGTGGATGAAGATCGGTATGTAGAACGGTCCAGGTAAAAATGAGCTGAATCTGCTCGTCCATCTGAATTTTTAAAACTAGCCAGGACAGATTCAAATGATGAAACGCAAAATTCAACTTCGAATTGCCCTGCCAGTTTTTTTCGCAATTCTTGTCGCTATTACTGCGGTACTGATTTTTCTTGTCAATTACATGTTCTCGCTGTCGTCGATGAACAAAGTGAGTCAGGATTATATTGGTAACGTTGCCACTTTAGTATTAGAAAAAACCCTGAATCATCTCGCGCCCGCATCTAAGTTAGCTAACATGGATGCGAGTCTTCTCGACCCCGCGCGGACAGATAAGGATTACGTTAGCAATTTTGATCAGACAACGATGAAGCAGTTGAGTATCTATCCTCAGGTGACTCAAGTATATTTTGGTGACAAGCAAGGTAATTTTCGGCTGAATACCAGAGAGCAGGATGGAAGTATTGCAGGCCAGATCATCACTCGCCTGAAAGATGACGAGGCGGCGCGGGATACGGTCAATATCGCGCTTAAAATGCCCAAGGTCACTGAAGAAGATAAATTTAATATTTCCAAACTCATTACTCCGATTATCAGCACGATTTCTATTGTTCGTGATCAGGAAGGTGCCGTTACCGGAAGCGATAAAACGTTTGATTATGTTTACGATCCACGATTGCGTCCTTGGTTCAAAGCAGCCGAAGAAAAGAAGGCAACAGTATGGACACCCGCGTATTTATTCTCTTCCAGTGGTAAACATTTCGCGTCAGGTAAATTAGGCATTACCGCGTCCAGTCCTGTTATTGGTAAGAAAATTTTCTCTGACATCACAGGCGTTATTGGTGTTGATATTACTCTGCTGGAACTCTCTAATTTTATTGGTAGTCTGAAAATTGGTAAAACTGGCCGTGCATTTATCGTTAACTCAAACGGGCAAGTTATTGCGTTAAGCAATTACAAAGATGTGATTGTTACTGATGAAAAAGGGATGCCGAAATTAGCAAATATTAGTCAGACCAAGGATGTTGCTGCGCTTGAAAGCTATAACTTACTCGCGAAAACGACGGATGACCAGAAGCGTGTGCTGGATTTCAATACTCCACGTTTTAGCAGTTTTAAGTCTGGAGACTTGAATTACATAGGCTATTTTCTGCCGATTCCTGAAGAGCTTGGTCTGAACTGGTATATCGGTATTGTCGTTCCAGAAGATGATTTTATCGGTGATATTCGTCGTAATCTTGTCTTGAGTATTCTCATCTCTGCAATGGCATTAGTCATTGTGCTGTTGCTGTCCATGCGATTATCCAAGGGAATTACGCAGCCGTTAGCAAGTCTGACGAAGGAAGCGCTGTCCATCAGAGAATTCCATGTGGATGGCTCACTCGGGCTTCAAACCCGCTTCCGCGAATTACACGAAATGGCAACCGCTTTTGATAGCATGAAGGCGGGACTTCGCTCATTCAGAAAATTTGTACCCGCAGATCTTGTCCGTACTCTCGTTCAATCTGGCGAAGAGGCTGCACTTGGTGGGCGGCGTGAACGAATAACGGTGTACTTTTCTGACATCGTTGGATTTACCAGCATTGCAGAACAGATGAGTGCAGAAGCCTTAATTCCTCACCTTGGTGAATACATCAGTTTGCAAAGCGATGTCATTCAGGATGGCTCAGGAACGGTAGATAAATATATTGGTGATGCGGTCATGGCTTTCTGGAATGCGCCTGCCTTGGTTGAGCATCACGCACTACGCGCCTGCGAAGCCGCGCTGGAAGTACAAAGCAAACTCGAAGAGCAGCGTAAACAATGGAAACAGCAGGGATTACCCATTTTTTATGCCCGCATTGGAATCGAGACTGGTGAAGTCGTCGTCGGTAATATGGGAAGCGCCAAACGACTGAATTACACCGTAATTGGCGACACTGTGAACCAAGCCAGCAGACTCGAGTCGCTGGGGAAATATTACAAGGTCAGTATTTTGATTGGAGAAGTTGCTTATTCCGAAGCAAGTTCTGGTATTGAAGCGCGTTTACTCGATAAAGTCATTTTGATGGGTAAGCGTAAATCGATTTATGTCTATGAATTACTTTCGCTTAAAGGTGAGTTGAGCGACGACGTCAGACGATTTAAAGAAATTTACGAAGCTGGTATGCAGGCTTATTTTGCGCGGCGTTGGCAGGAAGCAGAAGAGCTCTTCATACAATCGCAAGAAATGAGACCAAAGGATCATGCCTCAGCTTTGATGCTGGAGCGTTGCCGTTCCTTTGAATTGCATCCTCCTGCCAGTGATTGGGACGGTGCTTTTGTCCCAGAGAGTAAATAGAAATAATATTCATTTTCAGGAGGTTGTTTTTGAAACGGTTTTTGTTGGTCATCGCTATTCTTGTTTTTACCGGAATGCAATCTGTCATTGCACAGCCTGCTAATCCGAAAGCTGTCACTAATACTGGCAAGTCATCTTCCATAGCGCCTTTACCGCCTGAAATGCAAAGAATCAAGGATCGGGGGACTCTGCTTGTTGCCATGTATGCCAAGGATGTAATTCCTTACCTGATGGCAGACAGCATGGGAAATCTTGCGGGTAACGACGTTGATCTTGCAAAAAATATCGCCAAAGCGTTACAGGTGAATATTTCGATAGATCGTTCCGCTAAAACCTTTAATGAACTGGTCGATCTCGTTGCCAGTGGCAAAGCGGATATGGGAATCAGTCTGATTAGTCGCACGTTGGCCCGCGCTGAAAAGGTACGTTTTTCAAATCCTTATGTGATAGTCCGGCCAGTTCTTGTATTGAATCGCCTGACGGCGAGTAGGGCTGGATTGGACCTCTCTAATCCCTTGGAAGAAATGTCCCATTTCAATGGCAAGATTGCTGAGCCCAAAGGTAATTCTTACATTGATTTTGCCAAGGCCGCTTTTCCAAAGGCATCGTTAATTGAATTGCCGACATGGGATGACGTCCTGAATGCTGTTTTTGAAGGTAAGGTTCTTGCTACTTTACGTGATGAAATCGGTGTTAAAAATTATCTGATGAAATACCCTGAACGCTCGGTTCAGTTAAAAACCATTCCGATTATGGATCCAGCGCGCGCGGATGCCTTGGGAATCGCCGTTAACAGCACCAGTACGCATTTGCTCGAATGGATCAATCTTTATCTTGAATTGAATTATCCGATTCGTAGCGCTGAAGATTTAGTAAAGACTTATGATAAATATTATAAAAAATAAGTATATGAGCATGATGCTGTTACTCAGCATCATGCTCATATGTTTTCAGTCTGTGTTTGCACAGGACAATTTGCAGACGATAAAAGAAATACGTGATCGCGGTCAGTTAAGAGTCGCAGCATTGAATGCCCCAGTGTATCCATTCACATTTCTAAAGTCTGGCGAGTGGGCAGGTTTTGATGTCCAGTTAGCGTCCAAAATTGCAAAGGGAATGGGAGTAAAACTGATTTGGGACGCGTCGTATCGCAGTGAATCAGAATTAGTGGCTGCTTTAAAAGAAGACAAAGCAGATATTGCTATGTCACGTATTAAACGTGATTTGGGAACTGCCCGTCAGGTCGCCTACACAAAACCTTATGTCACAGTGAAGTACGTCCTGCTGACTAACCGTATGCGCGTGATCGCGTTTCATCCAAAAGACGAAACGATGAAATCTCTGAGTCAGCTTTCAATGAATATCGGTACGATTGATCATGCTGGATATATCTCAATGGCTACCCGCCGCTTTCCGGCTGCAAAAATAACAATGTATCCAAACGTCTCCAGTTTGATAAAGGCCTTGCAGGAAGGAAAGGTGGATGCGGCTTTTTGTGATGAAGTGGAAGCACGATTTGTATTTATCGAACATCCGGAATACGGCGTTATTTTCGGTTATTTTTCTTTGCCAGAGCTAAAAAGTGGCGTCGTGGCGATGGTCGACTGGCCTAAAAAACACTGGGTTGCGTGGCTCAATATATTACTTGAACCCACTGCTAACAGCATTAATGTCGATACTCTGTTTTCGACTATCTATTAAGAACAACACAAGGTATCTCCATGATTTCCGCATCTACTCCGGATACAACAAAAGGCTTTTCATTTGATTTTTTAAAGTCGCCAATTGTTATTCTGATTGCTATGACACTCGGTATTTTGACCGGCTTGTTTTTCAATAAGTTTTCACTCTTGATTGCTCCCGTAGGAACGATTTATTTGAAGTTGTTACAGATGACAATTATTCCAATTCTGATGACCGCATTGATCACGAGTGTCGGCAGGCTATTCTCGTCGGAAAGCGCTCGCCAAAACATTGTAAAAATTATCGTGAGCAGCCTCTTGTTTTTATTTGCGGTCAGTCTTCTTGCATTAGTAGTGAGTCTTTTGGTGGGACCAGGTGCTGATCTGAGTAAAGAAGCGCAGATTTTGCTTGGCAAAACACTAAATGCCGCAGATCAAAATGGGGCGGCGCAAGCGGGTAGTAATCGCGGAGTATTCGATTTTTTACAGTCGATGATACCTTCCAATGTTTTTCAGGCAATGGGTGAAGGATCTAATCTTTCGATATTGTTCTTTTCTTTAATTTTGGGTGTGGCGACTGGTCAGATTGGTGGTGATACTGCACATAATATTTTGGACTTTACTGAAGCCCTTTTTAAGGCCATGTTCAAAATTATCAGTTGGATCATGTATTTATTACCATTTGGTTTATTTGCTTTGCTGGCTGGGCAGCTTGCGAGCACAGGCGCTGAAACATTGGTGGCTATGGCAAAATTTGTTGCAATGATCTGGGGTATTTCCGTATTGATTATTTTGTTAAATACGCTTGTTTTATGCACTGTCACGCGGAAGTCCCCGCTGGTTGTTTTGTCTGCTTTGAAAGAGTCGATGCTGATTGCTTTCGGTACCGGCAGTACGTTTGCCTCCATGCCCGCAGCGATTGATGGTCTGACAGGAGATAAACTGAAATTATCACCAGATATCATTAATCTGGTGATTCCCTTAGGAGCGGTTATTAATCGCTTTTCCATGATTATCATCTACACCTCCGCCACGGTTTTTGCTGCACAACTGTATGGTATTTCTCTTGATTTCTCTGATTTGGCATTGACACTGATTCTCAGTGTATTGGCTGCAACTGCCGGTGCGGGAGCACCGGGTATTGTTTCCATTGCGATGGTCTCAATTATCCTGATTCCACTTGGTCTCCCAGCACAGGCTATTACGATTCTATTACTGGCAATTAATCCTATTATTGATCCAATTGCTACAATGGCAAATATTTATACCAATGCAACCTTAAGTGCTGTCATTGCAGCGTCAGATAAAAATGCTAAAACTGCATAACGTACTTAAATTCATTTCAGAAAATACCAAATGAAAGACCGATTAAAAGTTGCAGTATTGTCTGGTGGATTTTCTGCGGAGGATTATTTATCTCGCCGCAGCGGTGCTCTGATACTTGAGCATGCCAATCGTGACAAATATCTCTGTAGCTTATTTGATTGGAATGCTGCGGGTTGGGTAGCCGAGTCTGCGCCCGGGGAGCCCGATCATATTATCCAACGCCATGAAAGCATTCTCGCTGCTTTTGCGACTCCTAAGCGGTTTGATATTGTCGTTAACACGCTACATGGTGAAATGGAATGTGATGGTCAGTTGCAAGGCATGTTTGAACTGGCCAAACAACCCTACACAGGTAATGGCAGAGCGTCGAGCATCATTGGGATGAATAAAATTCTGTCTAAAAAGATCATGCGTGAAGCAGGTCTTTTGACCCCGGACTGGTTGGCGCTGACAGCAGAGAATTTGTCAGAGAATACCGATAGCATCAAGGCCGCTGCTGATCAATTTGGTTTCCCTTTGATTGTCAAGGCCGCCACAGGAGGTTCAAGCAATTCGATATTGATGGCTGATAACGAACAGCAAATGTTCGCTGCGATCAAGTCTTTGTCTGATGTCTATGATGAAGTGTATCTGGAGCCATTTCTCGATGGTCTGGAGTATACAGTGGCTGTATTTGGAGAACCCGGTGATAAACCGTTGACGACTTTACCTGTCGCCCGGATTGCGTATGAAGGTATGCTATTTGACGCTGCGATCAAAAAAGCAGATCGCTATCAGGTGCTTGTTCCTTGTGGTCTCATTGAAAGCGAGCAAAAGGAATTGATGCGCATCGCAGAGCAGTTACATTATTGCTTCCGTTTCAATGCTTTTTCAAGAGTTGATTTCCGTTATGCTGGTGGTAAGCCATACTTGCTGGAGGTGAATACACATCCGGGTTTGGGTGAAAACAGTATCGTTCCTTTGATGTTGAAAGCAGCAGGTATTTCTTGGGAAACGGTTATAGATTGGTTAGTTGAAAACGGTCTGAATCGCAAAATGCGTTAACCATGACTCATCAATATGAGCTAATGCTCATTCAATGATCTTTTATAAAAGAACAGTTACCTGGTACTTTTCATTTATTGATCATTTCACTCGTAATGATCAAGACGCTTTTTCGGATGGATGCCTCTGAAAAGTTACAGATTGAAAATTCACTTTAATCTGAGTCTGTAAACTACGATCCAGGATTTGATACACAATATACTTATAGGATATTGATCTATATTGTTTATGGACATTTAGTTATGTCCATTTAATCTTATGTTTGTCGCATTCAGGTGAGGACGCCGTATATGCAAACACCTGCTTTTCCCCAAGATGAACTACGCCGGATGATTGAGCTATGTTCATTACATATACTGGACACTCCTGCCGAAGAGCGGTTTGAGCGGATTACCCGATCCGCGAAGCACATGTTTGACGTGCCGATTGTGGCTATTTCTTTGATTGATCATGATCGTCAATGGTTTAAGTCCAGACATGGTCTGGATGTCAGTGAAACGGGGCGTGATATTTCTTTTTGCGGACATGCGATTTTGGGAGATGAACCGTTTGTCATAGAAGATACCTTGAAAGATGAGCGATTTTTTGACAATCCCTTAGTATTAAACGCACCTTTTATCCGGTTTTATGCCGGTGTACCTGTTCATGGTCAACATGGTTACCGCGTCGGTACCCTATGCCTGATTGATAGCGTATCCAGACAGTTGAATGATCGTGATCTTGCTGCATTACGTGATCTTGCTGCAATGGCTGAGGCTGAGCTGCAGGCATCGACATTCTTGCAAACGTCCATCAATACTAAATCACAATTAAACAGCATATTAGGTCAGATTACGGATGGCGTCGTGGTGATTGCTCCCGATGGCATCATGAAAACAGTGAACGATGCTGTATTACATTTATTTGGCTACCCAAAAGACGCACTGATAGATCAGCATCTCAGTTTTTTGATTCCTGAATTTCAACATAAGCAAATACAAAAAACGACAAATCAGGGCATTGAATTAACGGCCCATAGAGCGGATGGTAGTAGTTTTCAGCTGACGTTAACGATCGATGAAGTCACGATAGATCGCCAGCGCTATTTCACGGCAGTGATCCACGAAACGTCACAGCAGAGAAATGTAGAAAAAAAGTTGAAAGAAGTCAGTTCTTTATTGCAGACAGTATTGGATGGAACGGGTTCTTATGTCCATGTCAGGGATGTAGATGGGCATTATTTATACGTGAATAAGGAATATGAAAAAGTATTTCAATGCAGTGCTGACGATATTTTGGGCAAACATTTTAAAGAGGTCTTACCTCCTGGTTTGATCCAGCACGTGCAGGACTATGAGTACCGGCTAAGTAAACACAAAAAAGAATTTCAAACGGAACTGGTGGTGCAGCGCCCAGATGGTGAACATATCTATCTTGTCAGTCATTCCGTTATTTATGATGAAAATGGAATACTGACCGGAACCAGTGGTGTCGGTATCGATATTACCAAGTTGAAGACGCTTGAACTGGAAAGAGAGCAGACTTTGGCTGATTTGCGCACAAGCGAGGAGCGCTGGCTGTTTGCACTGGAGGGCAGTGGAGAAGGGGTCTGGGACTGGGATATTGTTGAAAATAAAGTTCAGTACTCAAAGCGCTGGAAAGAAATGTTGGGGTATCAGGTTGATGAAATCAGCGATGCAGTAGAAGAATGGTCAAGTCGCGTACATCCTGATGACAGGGAAATGGTGATGGCAGCTGTCACAGAAAACATGGCAGGGCACACTAAAAGCTTTATGAACGAACACCGTTTTCTCTGCAAAAATGGAAGTTATATGTGGTTACTGGATCGCGGAATGGTAGTCAAGCGGGATGCGCATGGGAATCCTTTGCGGATGGTGGGCACTCATAGCGATATTTCTCAGCGTAAAAAACTCGAACATATCAAGAACGAATTTATCAGCACGGTCAGTCATGAATTACGCACGCCGTTGACCTCCATAAAAGGCTCACTGGGATTGCTTGAGGCCGGAATTTTGGGTGAATTACCATCCAAAGCACTTGGTATGATTAAGGTGGCATATAAGAACAGTATTCGTCTGTCGAAACTCGTCAACGATATTCTCGATATGGAAAAACTTATGTCGGGAAAATTGACCCTTGATCTGGTGCCTCTCGATTTTGTTTCGCAGATTAAAGAATCAATAGAAACAAATGCGTCTTACGCTTCTATTCATCACGTAAGGTTTCGCTTGCTGAATGAAGATCCTGTATTCGTCATTGCGGATGAAAATCGTTTGCAGCAGATTTTTTCTAATCTGCTTTCGAATGCAGCAAAATTTTCCCGTCCTAATGAGTTTGTTAATATTCGTTTTTCTCTGGAAGAACAATATGTCCGCGTCTTTATAGAGGACCACGGCGATGGTATTCCTGAGGAGTTCACGTCACGAATTTTTGATGCTTTTTCTCAGGCGAATGGGGCAGATACCCGACGCCATGAAGGGACTGGGCTTGGTTTGAATATCACCAAGCGGTTAATCAACCAGATGGGGGGCGACATCGGATATTTTTCCGAGCAAGGGGCAGGTGCGACGTTCTGGTTCACGTTGCCACTGCATCAGGCTTGATGTGCGATAAAAACCTGATGCAGTGATGAATACTCAGGGACGCATTTATTCAAGTTGCAAATGTTGTTTATCCGGAGAATAGGCACGTGCCTGAGATGTTGCAGGAAGAATATTGTCTGACACCTTGAAGACACTGACGGCTTTAACCAGCTTGCTAGCCTGATCCTCCATATTTTTAGCACCAGCTGCAGCTTGCTCGACTAATGCTGCATTTTGCTGCGTCATTTCATCCATTTCTGCGACTGCCTGATTGATTTGTTCAATACCGGAACTTTGCTCGCGGCTTGCAGCACTGATTTCTGACATGATCAGAGTGACTCGCTCAACTGCATTGACGACTTCGTTCATGGCATCGCCGGTTTTTCCAACGAGTTGATTCCCGGCATTGATTTTGTCGACCGAATCGCCAATCAGGATCTTGATTTCTTTTGCAGCATTTGCTGAGCGTTGCGCCAGATTGCGTACCTCAGTTGCAACGACCGCAAACCCGCGTCCTTGCTCACCTGCACGTGCTGCTTCGACAGCCGCGTTTAGCGCAAGAATGTTCGTCTGAAACGCGATTCCATCAATGACGGAAATAATATCGACAATTTTTCGTGAGCTGTCTTGTATTGAACTCATCGTCTGCATGACCTCTGATACAACGCCGCCCCCTTTTGCTGCAATGTCGGACGTAGTTAAGACCAGATTATTCGCATTCAGAGCACTCTCAGAATTTTGCCGTACCGTACCTGTCAGTTCATGCATGGATGCGGCGGTTTCTTCTAATGAACTTGCTTGTGATTCGGTGCGCGCGGAAAGATCTGCGTTACCCACAGCAATTTCCTGCGCAGAATGAAGAATCTGTGTTGTGTTTTCTCTGACTTGTTGTACGACCGTGGTCAGGCCTTGACCAATACCATTAATGGCTGTCATTAACTGACCAATTTCATCCACACGGACAACATTCATCGATACGGTTAAATCGCCATGAGCAAGGCGTGTGGCTGCGTCACGAACCTGACGTAAGGGGAGACTTAAGCGATGGCGGAGTGTGAAGTAAATACTCGCACCCATGCCCAGCAACAGAATAATCGCGAAAACAATAATTTTTTGCATCAGAGCACTAGATTCTTTAGTGAATTCATTACCATAGACGCCACCCGCAATCAGCCAGTTCCATTTCGACATTGTTTGGAACGATACCAATTTTTCCCGTGCTTCTGTTTCACCGAGTTCCTTATTGATCCAGGGATAACGTATAACACCTTGTTTCCGCTCCAGCATTTCCTTGATAAATGCATGACCACTGGAGTCTTTAGATTCCAGGACACTTTGTCCTTCTTTGCTGGTGTGTATCATCAATACGCCATAGTCTTTGCCTGGATTTGCATTGATGGCATAAAAGTAACCTGTAGCACCAATTTTCAAAGTGCGGATTTTATCTTTTACTTGTTTGATGGCATTGGTGAAATCTGATCCGACAAAAAGCAAGCCGATGACTTTGCCTTCTTTGGATTTCACAGGCTCATACTGAGTAATGTATTGCTTGCCAAATAAAGTGATATTGCCAACATACACTTTTCCATTTAATGCATGTTGGTAAGCCGGGCTTTCGTGGCTGAGTTCCGTTCCGATAGCGCGATCACCGTTTTCTTTTTTTAGCGACGTGGCAATACGTACAAACTCATCGCCTTTTCTGACGAAGATGGTCGCTATACCACCAGTCTGTTGCTCAAATTGATCAACATGAGACAGAGTTAGATTCAATGTTGTCTCACCAGATTTAAATACTGGCGTGGGTGTCCCATTGATGTCGATATTTTGGTTGGTATCGATAGAAAAATCATCTTTGAACTGACTTCTGAATACCTGAGCATATACATGGATTTGTCGTTCCAGGTTATCTTCCATATTCTCCAGCATACTAGCTACCAGCTGGGTTCTGGCAGTCACATCTTCGGTAGTAAAGCGCTCGACTTGCTGGGTGAATTTGTAATCGATAAATGCAATAAAAACGATAAACAAAGCACTGACAGAGGTAAATGTGGCTAGCGCAAGCTTTGCTCCTACGCTCCATGTTCGGATGCTGGTAAATTTCATTGATCTCCCCCTGCTAAAGTTTCTACATTCAGACTATTTTTATCGTCCGTGTAGTTTATTATTAAAATTGCTCATTTCATATCCCTAGATGCTTTAGGGGTATGAAAACGATTGTATTTGATATTGAATTAATACCAGTTGGTTATATTGCAAATAATCAACAGATTGATGATATTTAACAATTTCTCAAAGAAATTCTATTTAATCTTTTCAAAATAACTTCAGTTCCCTGTATCTTGCCCAGATCCTTGCCTAAAAAACAGCTTCATTCAGTACTTCATATTTTATTAATAAGAGTCTTATGCATCCATTTGTCGCTTTTATACAGTATTCCGTTGCTGAACAAGTAGTTGTGCAGGCTTCATCATGAACGATGCAACTGAGCTGATTTCTATTGAAGACGTCAGAGTGGGTATGTTTATCAAACTTGATTTGAACTGGTTTGAACACTCGTTTTCAATGAATTCTTTCAAAATTGTAAGCCAGGACGAGATCGTCAAATTACGGGAACTCAAATTGGAGAAGGTGCGTGTCGTGCCATCCAAGTCTGAATCTATTTCTTCCGATCAGTCAGAGGTAGCAACGCCAGAACCTGCACCCATTCAGGACCTGACTCCTGCAGTAACAGTGTATGCAAGTTTGAATGAGGCGAAACAAGCCCGATTTGAGAAGCTGAAAAAACAAAAAGAAGAGATGGCGCGGGTTGAAGACAAATTCGTCAACGCCGCAGCAACAGTAAAAAGTATCGATAAGTTGATCTTTTCCAGACCGCAGGAAACTCTGCAACAGGCGGGTAAATTAGTTGATAGCATCGCGGATGTTTTCAAGGATGAAAATTATAATTTCATGTACCTGATACAGCAGGCTGGTGTGAAGGAGGAAATGTATTTTCATTCTCTGAATGTGTCTATTCTTGCTATGACACTCGCACATGAATTGAAATGCTCTCCAGGACAAATCAGAGAGCTTGGTATGGCAGGGCTATTTCATGATGTGGGTAAAGTCAACATCCCCGAAAAAATCTTGAATAAGAAAGATGCGCTGAATAAAGCAGAGCAAAATTTCTTTGAATTGCATCCTCATTATGGTGTTGAGGTAGGAAAACAGGCGGGGATGTCAAAAATCATGCTGGATGTGATTGCAAAACATCATGAGTATCTTGATGGTAGTGGATATCCCAAAAAATTGAAATCTGATTCCATCCTGATGCCTGTCAGAATCGTAACGATTGCCAATGTCTACGACAATCTCTGCAACCATATTGATCCTCAAAAATCACTGACGCCGCATGAGGCGCTCTCATCCATGTATATACAGAGGCGCAGCCAGTTTGATACCTCAATCATGGCGACGATGGTCAAATCTTTGGGGATATATCCGCCGGGTACGCTGGTTCGTTTATCGAATGGTGCGATCGGGCTAGTGGTGAATGTCTCGATTGGCGAGCCGATGCGACCACAAATCCTGGTGTATGACGAGAGTGTTCCTAAGGATGATGCGATTGTTCTGGACTTGTCTGCGGAAAGTAAAAAAATCTACATTGAAGCAAGCTTGCGACCTGGTATGTTACCAAGCAACGTATTTGACTATCTGAATTTGCGTAAGCGGATTAATTACTACGTTGACACCAAAAAAACATCCAATAATGTAGTGCATTAATGTTGATTGACACTGGCCAGACTTTTACACTTTGCAAACCATTGCACAGGATGGCAGCCATTCGATTTCTTCGTTCATTACATCCCGCTGATTTGTCTGGACGAGCTTTTCTACTGACAGATTGAGCTTGAAAGCTGATCCGTTCAAATTCTGATTGTCGAGGCACTCCACGCGACTATTTCACGCATGTCGATAATTTCTTGCATCGTTTAACTGTTGCAGAACGCAATGAAAGTATTTTCTTGTTTTTTTTCAGGCAATTGATTAGTATGCTAACTATTAGTAAGATAATTAAATGCATGTGAAAATATATATGACTGACTATGATTTAACACTGATGCGGCTCACCACCTCCCTGACGCAGGTAGCGCGGGCTTATAAGGCATCTGCTGACAAGATGACTGGTGATTTTGATTTATCGCATGCATCCGCCTGGCCGGTGCTGATGATAGGGCGTTTAGGGGATGGTGTTCGTCCGGGAACAGTCGCAGATGCACTGGGTCTGGAGCCACCTTCGCTGGTACGTATCATTGATCAGTTAATTGATTCTGGTTTGGTCGAGCGTCATGAGGATATGCATGACCGGCGTGCGAAGACTTTACACCTGACAGCGAAGGGAAAACAATGCGCCTCAGCGCTGGAAGAGGCATTGATTCCGTTTCGCCGGGCTTTATTTGTTAACATGGAAAAAACGGATGTTGAGGCGAGTGTCAGGGTATTGGAAGGTTTGCATGTTGCCCTGACAGGAAGTGAAGTTGCTTTTGGTACCCGTAAAATATCGTGAAACGTCCGACCACGAGCGAATTGTTATTTTCGCTGAAATGTTTTGCTGGTTCTATGCTGGCGTTGTATCTGGCATTACTGATCGGCTTGCCACGTCCATTCTGGGCGATGATGACTGCTTATGTTGTTGCAAGCCCTTTTTCTGGCACAGTCCGCTCTAAGGCAGTGTATCGTGTTGCCGGCACGGTTCTGGGTTCTATCGGAACGGTACTTTTGGTGCCGTCATTGTCAAATGCACCAGAATTATTGTCTTTGATGTTGGCATTCTGGGTTGGTGCTTGTTTGTATATTTCATTGCTGGATCGCACTCCCAGGTCATATGTGTTCATGCTGGCTGGGTATACGGCAGCGCTGATTGGTTTCCCGGCGGTGGCGGAGCCGGCGAGTGTGTTTGATGTTGCTCTTGCCCGGGTTGAGGAAATCACGCTGGGTATTACATGCGCAACCCTGATACATACGTTGGTATTTCCCCAGAGTCTGGGACAGGTTCTGATGCTCAGAATCGATCGCGCGCTGGACGATGCCCAGCATTGGATCAAGGATGTGATGTTCGGACGCAGTCAGTCGCAGGTTGCTAATGACCGCCGTATTCTTGCCACAGATGTGACGGATCTGCGATTGATGGCGACCCATTTGCCATTCGATACCTCTCATTTGCGCTGGACGTCAGATACTGTGCACGCACTGCAGGACAGAATGGCGCTGCTGGTGCCCATATTATCTGCGGTTGATGATCGTCTGCAGGCGCTGGAAGCAGAAGATCCGGACAGCTTGCAAGGCACGTGGCATCAGCTGAGGCAAGACATTGTTATCTGGATGCAGGAAGGTAAAGATGCCGATCCTGCAAAGGCAGAGCAGTTTCATCAACGTTTATTGACCTTGGCTCCGACTATTCGCTCTGATGCAAGCTGGAGTGAACTATTGCAGGTCAACCTGGCATCGCGTATGCGTAGCCTGATCAATACCTTTGCTGAAAGTCTGAAATTACGCAGACATATTCATGCCGTATCGCAAGGCGCAGCGCCATCAGATACTTCGTATGTTCCGGGGCAGGCACCGTCAGTCTTGCACAGGGATCATGGAATGGCGCTCAGGTCAGCTATCGCTGCTGTGGTGTCTATTTGTGTTTGTTGTGCGTTCTGGATTTTGACAGCATGGCCTGCGGGTTCTGGCGCAGCCATGATGGCAGCCGTCTTTTGCTGCTTCTTTGCGTCTCAGGATGATCCTGTTCCCGGGATCAAAATATTTTTGCATTACACCATCGTATCAATTCCAATTTCTGCTTTTTATTTGCTGGTTTCTTTGCCCGTGGTGAATAGTTTCGACATGTTGGTGCTGGTATCGGCTCCTATTTTTCTGATACTTGGGGTATTCATTGCCAGACCAGCGACGACGGCACAAGCCATGGCAACTCTATTCGGCGTAGCTGGCATGTTGAGTATGCATGACACAAACACCGCGGATATGGCGTCATTCATCAACAGTATGCTGGCGCAATTGTTGGGCATCAGTGCAGCGGCAGTTTTTTCTAAATTGTTACGTTCCGTGAGTGCGCAATGGGCGGCAAGGCGGTTGCTACATGCTGGCTGGAGTGAGTTGATTCAGATGATAGAATCTTCTCAGATACCTTCTGTCACTGCGGTAACCGCACGCATGCTGGATAGGATCGCGCTGCTGACGCCGCGTCTGGCGATGAATGCCTCTGCTCAAGACCATAGTGCCGTTGATGCATTGAACGATTTACGTGTTGGATTAAATATCGCGCAATTACGGAATCTGCAACAACTGTTGGCATTACAGGGGCTGTCCCTGGAGTCACTGATGGATAGTCTCGCGGAGTATTTTCGTAGTCAGTATGCGCAGCCTGAAGAAACCAGTAAGTATTTGCTGACGTTAATTGACCGGCTCTTGCACTCGGTATGTCGGCTGGCCAACGGTGACATACAGCGTGACGCCGTGACAGCTTTAACCAGCATACGACGCGATTTATTTCCATTGGCTGCCAGCTATCAGACCTTGAAGGAGTTGCCATGAAAGGCGAATTCAGTATTTACGGTATTTATATTCCGTGGTTATTGCTGTTGGCGTTGTTGGCACTACTTCTGGCGCGTGTTTGTAGTTATCTGTTGGCGCGAACTGGGTTTTATCGTTGGGTATGGCATCCACCATTATTTGATCTTGCTTTACTGATTACCTTGTTGGGTGTGCTCACTTTCTTTTTATCAAACGGGCTGAACTGATATGTCCTTTAAAATTTCTTTTCCTGCGCTTGGTCGCGTTGTGGTGACACTGGCGATGAGCGGCGTCGCTATCCTGGCTGGTTTGTATTTATGGAAGCATTATGAAATTGAACCATGGACACGGGATGGGCGCATTAAAGCGAACGTAGTGCAGATTGCACCCGACGTGACAGGTCAGGTAACTGCGTTATATGTTCATGATAATCAGCGAGTCAGTGTTAATCAGGTTTTGTTTGAAATAGATCGTTCCCGGTTTGAGCTGGCGTTACGTCAGGCGGAAGCTGCGGAACAGGCACAGCGTACGGCACTCGCTCAGACCTTGAAAGAGGCACGCAGGAATTCCGAGCTACATGACTTGGTATCGCAGGAAATTCGTGAGCAGGGCGATGCCAGAGTCGAGCAGATGCGTGCTGGTCTGGCGCAGGCCGTTGTTGCCCGCGATCTAGCCAGACTTAATCTGGCTAGAACTAAAGTAGTTTCTGCGATCAATGGCGTGGTGACCAATCTGGATTTACAAGCAGGCACTTATGTCACCGCAGGGCATCCTGTGATGGCACTGGTTGACCGGGATTCATTTTATGCAGAAGGCTATTTTGAAGAAACCAAATTACCGAATATTCATATTGGTGACCACGTTTCTGTTTCCCTGATGGGTGATACACATTTGCTGAATGGGCAGGTAGATAGTGTTGCCGAAGGGATTGTCGACAGAGATCGCACAACCGGCAGTAATTTACTATCCAGCGTCACACCAAACTTTAATTGGGTACGTCTGGCACAGCGTATTCCGGTTCGTATCCGGCTTGACCGCATACCAGACAATGTACGGCTGGTCGCCGGACAGACGGCGACCGTTGCCGTACAGAGCCGTTTGACTACCGAGCGGAGCGTACAATGAAGATCCGCGTAGTATTTGCCTCTGCAGGCATGCATCGTAATCCATTGAGGGTATTACGGCATTGTTTTGTTCTTTCTTTGTTATCAATCAGTCTGGTCGCTTGTAATACGGTCGGGCCAACATACCAGTTGCCTCAGCAGGCTGTGATACAACGTGCTGACGCTGCACGTCCGTTTATAGAGGTAAAGAAAGCCAAAGAAAACATCTATCAGCAAATTCCGTTGCCTGCACATTGGTGGCGCTTATATCGTACGCCAGCATTGGATCAACTGATTGAAAAAGCATTTGCTGCGAATACCGATGTGCGGATTGCCGCCGCCAATCTGCTACGCGTCAGAGCTATACAGGATGAGACAGAGGCGGCGACACAACCGGTTTTCGGTGTGAACGCTGCTCCTGGTGTTGGGCGCTCGTCGGCCGCAGCCAAAGGGTTGAAAGCTGCTTTGCCGAATGGAACCGTGCATGAGGCTGGTGTCAGTGTCGCGTATCAGTTTGATCTGGTCGGCAAGCTGGCACGGGCCATTGAAGCAAGTGATGCAGACACGCAAGCCGCGCAGGCTGCATATGATCTTGTCCGTGTAACGATCGCCGCCGATACTGCAAGAGCGTATGCCGATATCTGTTCTTCAAGGCACCAAATGCAGGTCGCGCAGAAATCGATTGATTTGCAACAGCAATTTCTTGGATTGACTGAGCAGCGATTACAAGCAGGCCGTGGAACGACGCTCGATACCAGTCTTGCCCGCGCTCAATTGGCACAATTGCGCTCAGTAGTTCCGCCGTTACAGGCGCAGAACCACGCTGCACAATATCGTCTTGCTGTGTTGACCGGAGAATTACCAGGAGCACTGTCGGCGGACGTGATTGGTTGCGATACCATGCCACGGCTGACCAGTGCGTTGCCCGTAGGGGATGGCGCCGCCTTATTGCGCCGGCGCCCTGATATTCGTCAGGCTGAACGGGGATTGGCTGCGGCTACCGCGCATATCGGCATCGTAACGGCTGAGTTATATCCGAGCATCAGTTTTGGATTTTCTGCTGGTAGTACAGGCACTTTGCCTCAATTTGGCGCGACCAATGCTTTTCACTGGAATTTAGGACCTTTGTTGTCGTGGACTGTACCTTCCACGGGAACTGCACGAAGCCATATTGCACAGGCAGAAGCGGCTACTCAGGCAGCACTGGCACGTTTTGATGGTGTAGTATTGAATAGCCTGAGAGAAGCAGAAACGGCGTTGACAGTGTATTCGCATGAGTCAGCGCGTCATGCAGAATTAATGGAAGCAAAAAAACAGAACGTGATTGCCGCAGAACAAGCGCATACATTGTTCCAATATGGACGTACGGATTTTCTGAATGCGTTAGAGGCTGACCGCATGCTGGCTGCGGCAGAAAGTGCGCTTGCCGTATCGGAGGCGCAACTGGCAACGGACCAGATCAATTTGTTTATGTCTCTTGGCGGAGGATGGGAAACTGGCGATGACGTGTTGGTACATGCCAGTAACAGTCAATAGCAGTCAATAGCAGCCAATAGAACATAATAGAAAACAATATCAGCGGAATCCTTACAAACGCGCTATAAAAAACGTTCTAATCATCGTTATAGCCGGGGGGCAGGCCATTTTGCCGTTCACCAGTTTTTTTGTGTCTCGGCAAAATGTTTCGTTAAAAAATCAATCAGGGCGCGTACTTTCAAAGGTACATGTTTGCGGCTGGGATACACCGCATAGATTCCCATCGTCATGGCTTTCCATTCCGGCATTAGCTCAATCAGATCACCGGATACCAGATCATCTCCGACCAAAAAACTGGGTTGCAAAATAATGCCCTGATCGGCCAGCGCAGCGACCCTGCAGGTATCGCCGCTATTAGTGTGGATGCAAGCACTGGTCTTAATGCTGACGTTACCTGGAATTCCCTGAAAATGCCACTCGTCACCGGATGACCAATAGCTGTAAGCAATGACGGCATGACTGGCTAGTTCGGAAGGATGGCTTGGTTGTCCATGCAATTGCAGATAGGCTGGGGAGGCACATAAGACCATACGCGTTGTCGCCAGGCGTTTGCTGATCAGCGTTGAGTCAGGCAGGGTGGCGATACGGATAGCAACATCGTAGCCTTCATCTAGCAGATCAACAATGCGGTCGCCCAACGTGACGTCCAGACTAACCCCGGGATACTGCGAGCGGAACTGCCCCCATAGTGGAGCCAGATGCAGTATTCCGAATGTCACTGGCGCATTGATACGTATTAACCCGGTCGCTGTATCGCTGTGCGAAGTGATTTCTGCTTCGGCTTCATCAATCTCGATCAATAACTCTTTACAGCGAGCATAAAATACCCGTCCTTCTTCTGTGAGTGATAAACGCCGGGTCGTTCTTTGTAGCAGTCGTACTCCAAGCCTTGCCTCCAGATCACTCACGTAACGAGATATCGCAGCCTTAGACATATCCAGTGTGCTGGCTGCTTTGATGAAGCTGGTGGCATCAACGACAGCCACAAAGGTTTTCATTTCCAGAAATTTATCCATTGTCTCAATATAAGGAACAATTAATCCACTAATAGGTAGTTTATCTTCATTATTAAAGACGATAAAGTGAATGCATCCGATCAATCCGATCAATCTGATTACGCTGATTAATCGAATTAATCACATTAATACAATCTGCTATGACTCAACAAAATAGCAGTTACTTACAGACTGGATGTTGCATGACTACCGCTCCCGTTTTATTTATCTCTCATGGCGCTCCCACATTCGCCCTCGAACCCGGCCAGCTGGGGCCACTATTGGGTTTGCTGGGAAAGAAACTATCTGATATCAACGCGGTACTGGTGGTGTCACCACACTGGCAGACGCATGCTGTTCAGGTGATGGCGCATCCTGCACCGGCAACCATACATGACTTCGGCGGTTTTTCACCAGCGTTGTATGACTTGAGTTATCCAGTCGCTGGTCATCCACAACTGGCAACAGACACCATGCAATTGCTGAAAAAAGCAGGACTGGATGCCAGTCTTGATGAGCAGCGCGGGCTTGATCATGGTGCCTGGGTGCCATTGATGCATCTATTACCCGAGGCGAATATTCCGGTATTTCAGGTATCGATGCCAGTCGGACTCAATACTGCTACTGCTTTTAGATTTGGTCAGGTGCTGTCCGCATTACGGCAACAAGGTGTGTTGATTCTGGCATCGGGCAGCATGACACATAATCTTTATGAAGTCCGTATGTCGTCGGACCGGGCAGCGGAGTATGTACTTGCCTTTACCGATTGGGTCAGAAGTGCGGTGAGAGATGGGGCCAAAGAAAAACTGATCGACTATCGACAACTGGCTCCTGAAGCTCAGCGTGCACATCCTACCGAGGAGCATTTTTTGCCTTTGCTGGTGGCGCTGGGTGCAGCGCAGGACGCTGCTGTGCAAGTAATTGATGGGGGTGTCAGCCATAGCGTGTTATCGATGGAGTCTTACGTCTGGGGACTGAATCCGGATATTGGCAGCAAGACGGCCGCTGCTTCAATCACGACAGGAGTAGCATCATGAGTCATCAACTACCTAGTTTAAGTTCATTGCACCAGAGCGCAGAGTTTTCGCTGGCGTTCAGAATCAGGCAGACAGAGATCAATAATCCTAAAAAATGCCTGTTTCTGCTGCACGGCGTTGGAGGAGCAGAAAGTAATTTATATGATTTTTCTTCGGATATTGATCACGATACTTTGGTGATTTATCCGCGCGGCCCGCTTCAATTAGGGATCGAGCAATTCGCTTGGTTTCGTGTCGCCTTTACTGAGCAAGGTCCCCGTATTGTCGAGGCAGAAGCAGAGCAAAGTCGTCGGACGTTGATTGAATTTGTATCTCAGATACAGAATGCCTATCAGATTGTTCCTGAACATACTGTCATTGCCGGCTTCAGTCAGGGAGGTATTCTGAGCGCCAGCGTCGGGCTCAGCGCACCAGAAAGTGTTGCGGGGTTTGCCGTATTGTCTGGCCGTATCTTGCCTGAGTTGCAAGCGCATCTGGCTAATAAGTCACGCCTGTCGACAATCCAGGCCTTTCTTGGTCATGGCGAGTACGACACAAAATTACCGGTAGTCTGGTTGCATCGTGCAGATCAGTTGTTGTCGGAATTAGATGTCGCCCATCAGACACACCTTTATCCAATAGAGCATGGCATCAGCCCTGAGATGCAGACTGATTTTATGAAATGGTTAGCCGGAGTAGCGTGAATGACAGTGCGCATTGTTGCCAGGGCAGGCAGCCATGTCTATGATTAAACGCATAATCTGACAAATATTAAGACGACTCGCGTTGCGCATCTAATCTGCCTCTTGCAGATTGCCTTCCACCTGAGGCACTCTGTAATTCTTCGGCTTTACCGAGGCCAAAGGTCGGCATGTTGACGTAAATATTTTCATAGGTACCCGCTGACGCCATATAGGTTTCATGCCAGATACCGACTGATCCGTCTGTACCTATCGCCTTATTGAAAGCCTGCCATGCAGGAAGATGCTGGGCTTCCTTATTTTTGGCATAAGCCAACAGCTGCTCCATGGAGCGCCAGTATTGCACCTGAATAATCGTCCGCGAAAACCACATTTCTGCATGTAACAAGCCCGAGTCCGGCTGGCTATGTAATTCCTTTAACATTCGTGGCATCGCGGATGCAACGGGAAGCCATTTATGGATGTGGAATGGCTTATTGATCCGCATGCCAATCAAAAAAACGACAAAGTCACCTTCCAATGTCGCAGTCAGACGTTCTCTGTGTAGCATCATCGTCGAAACCTTATGTCTTAAATAATTATTTTGGGGAGATTACTTCATTTGTCAGAGGTATTACCGATGCTTCAGCTAATATGCTAATGTTGACCTAAAGTAAAATTATTTTTATTAACATACGGATTTCACACGCTCGACATGCTCATTTTGCCGCATCGTCAGACTCAGCATGTTGTATGTCTTTTTGCGACCAGCGTCATGCATCGTGCTACTTTTCCAGGAACATAACAACATGTCAGAACACTGCAATGTCTTGATTTTACAAGGTGGTGGCGCTCTCGGCGCCTATCAGGCCGGTGTCTATGAGCAACTGCACAAAAGCGATATGCGTATTGATTGGGTGATCGGTACCTCAATTGGAGCAATTAATGCCGCACTCATTGTCGGCAATCCACCTGAGACCCGCATACATCAATTAAGAGGATTTTGGGATAGCTTATCACCCGATGCGACACATCGTGCCAGTTTCTGGCCTTCCATGGCTCCCTGGACAGAGGTCACCAGTACCATGAACACGATGGGCGCATTGATGAACGGCGTGGATGGATTTTTTAAGCCACGCCCGGGTGCGCTTTGGAATATCAATGCCAAAGTCCCTTTAAGTCAGGCAGGCTTTTACGATACGACGCCGCTAAAAAGTACACTGGAAAAATACATCGATTTTGATTATCTGAATCAGGGTCACATCCGCCTTTGCGTATGTGCAGTTGATTTGGATAATGGGCAAAGCGCAGTATTTGATAGCAGCAAACAGCGTATTACTGCCGAGCATATTATGGCGAGTGGTGCCTTGCCCCCTGGGTTTCCGCCGATAGAAATCGATGGGCGCGCATATTGGGATGGTGGTGTTTATTCAAATTCTCCATTAGAAATTTTTCTTGAAGAAGAAGCTAAACATGATGCCTTGTGTTTTATGGTCGATTTGTGGGATCCGACAGAAACCAGGCCAGCATCAATTGCTGAAGCAATGGCGCGCTATAAAAGCATTCAATACGCCAGCCGCTCTCGCGAACATTTGCTGAGTCATCAGAAAATTCAGGATTTACAACGTGCTATCAGAACCTTGACCCAACATTTACCTGAAGAAAGCCGCCACAGCAAAGAATTGCAACCGTTGATCAAACTGGGATGCGAGCATACGATTCAGGTAATTAATCTGATCATGAAAGCATTGCCGAATGACGATTATTTTAAAGATGTGGATTTCAGCAGCAGCACCGTACAAACACGCTGGCAGTCCGGCGTTCATGATTGCCAGCGAGCACTCAGACACAAAGCATGGCTGCAAACATTACCTCCGCATGCAGGATTGATCATTCATGAATTACCGCAAGAATAATTTCCATTCAGATAAGGACTCGCAGTGAAGTCGATACCTAAATCAGCCATCTTGATATTGAGTTTGTTCTTGCTCAGCGCCTGTCAAAAAGCAGTGCGAGATCACGAACCTTTGACATTCACGATTCGGGGAGATACAGGTAGTGCTTTGTATCCATTGGAAGTCACACAGCAGAATGAAGATATTGTGATCCAGTTAAAGCCAGCTGCTCCACTGCCGGCGTTGTCATCCATGGACAGCAACGGAAAAGAGTCTGACTACAATTTTAAATCTGCTGGACAGACTTTGACTGTGCCTGACAAATTCGATCATTTATGTTTGCGTCATTCTGGAGCTGGTACGATAGAAATCATCAGAAAAAATGTGAACATTCGTTCAACATGTGATGCGCCCCATTGAGCAACGAGTAACACGCATCAGTTTTTTCATAGTTCGCTATTGTCTTAACATAAATGCAAAATGATATCTTTATTTAAACGAGGATCAAGAACCAGGCTCTCCACTTTGTTAACCGGTGGTGTTACTGTGATCGTGATTGTCACAGTATTGTCTGTACTTGCTCTCGTCGATCATTTTGCCAACAACTATGCGCAAAGAGAAGCAGAGCAGCGGTTACGACAATTGTCATGGCAAATGCGTGACGAGCTCAATCTGGTTATGCAAAAGACCGTGGGTGACGCACAACTGCTTTCTAATCTTGATCACGTGAAGAATGCTCAAAGTAATAACGACATTCGGAACATTCTCGAAAATCTTCAGCGAACGTTTTCTGCGTATGCCTGGATCGGTCTGGCAGGGCCCGATGGTACTGTATTAGCATCGACCCAAGGCCTGCTGGAAGGTCAGAGTGTTAGTCAGCGCCCATGGTTTCAGCAAGGTCAGAAGGGAATTTATTTTGGCGATTACCACCCTGCTTTACTACTGGAAAAGCAGTTGCCTTATGCAAATGACCCATGGCGCTTTGTTGATATCGCTATTCCCATTTTTCGATCGGATGGTAGCTATCGTGGTGTGATTGGTGCGCATTTGAGTTGGCACTGGGTGAGAAATATCGCTAAAACTTTACTGGTACCCGCAGACAAACAATATGCCGTAGAAATTATGATTGTTCGCAGCGACGGTACGGTGATCCTGGGCCCTAAAAATTTAGAAGAAAATAAAATTAATGTCGCTAGCCTGACAGCATCACGCAAAGGAAAAAGTGGAGCGATCGAGGAGGTGTGGGCCGATGGCGAGACTTACCTTACTGGCTACGCATTATCAGGTGTAGGGCAAAATTATCCTGCAGTGAACTGGAGTATTCTGGTTCGTCAGCGCAAAGATACCGCAATGGCTGCTATGCATAATTTGGAGCGGGAAATTTTGTTACTTGGTGGAATACTAGGCGCAGTTCTGGCCTTTTTTGCTGCCATACTGGCACGAAAAATTTCCTCCTCTTTAATGGCACTGAGTGCATCCATTGAAGCACATGGAAGTAAGCAGACAGTTGCGCCCATTCCCATTATTGAAGGTTTCTACGAAGCGCATCTTTTATCGGTTACTTTGACTGAGATGGTGCAAAAAGAAGAACAATATCTCAAAAAAATTGAGCATATTAATGCAAGTCTGGAATCGACGGTGATTGAGCGTACGTCAGAAATCGAACAGAAAGCACGTCAATTAGAGATCGCTCTGGAGCATCAACATCAAACCCAGAAGCGATTACAGGCGGTGACGGATAATTTGCCAAGTGTGATTACGTTCATGGACAAACAGGAACGTTATTTGTTTGTGAATGAATATGTGACGACAGAATTTGGTATTCCTTCCGATTACATGATCGGTAAAACCTTACGGGAGATTGTCGGGGAAAAGTTCTATGCAGGCATTGCTCCATATGTACAGGCAGTATTGCGAGGCGAAATGGTCAGTTTTGAAGGTGAAGGAGTCTTGAATAAGCGGTATTACTTCTTTCAATCTATTTATGTGCCCGCCAGAAATAATGCAGGTGAAATTGAGGGTTTTTATGCAATGACGTTTGACATTGCAGATCGTAAGCGGATAGAAGCGATTAAAAACGAGTTTGTCTCTACGGTTAGCCATGAGCTACGCACACCTTTGACCTCCATTAATGGCGCATTACGCTTGATTGATTCGGGCATCGCAGGTGACATACCGACAAAGGTAAAAGAACTGACGACGGTGGCCATGCGTAATGCCGATCGGTTGTTACGTCTGATTAACGATATTCTGGATATGGAAAAATTCGCTGCCGGGAAAATGGAATTTAATTACCGCATTAGTCCTTTACATTTATTAATACAAGATGCTATCAGCACAAATACTCCTTATGCAGAACAGTTTGGTATTCAATTGGAGTATGTAGCGAATGCGACTGACAAAGTTGAAACCGCTGAAGCTGCGGTTGTCATGGTCAGAGTGGATATTGATAAATTTAATCAGGTTCTGACCAATTTATTGTCCAATGCCATTAAGTTTTCTCGCAGTTCTGGTGTCGTGAAGGTGAGAACGAGTTTGCTCGGCTCTGATACCGTTAAAATTATCGTAGAAGATAATGGCTGCGGAATTCCAGCTCATTTTCACGATAGAATTTTTAAGAAATTCAGCCAGATTAATGATCCGGATCATAAAGTCAAAGGGGGGACAGGGCTTGGTCTGAATATCAGTAAGACAATCATTGAACACATGGGCGGCAATATGGGATTTCACTCTGAAGCTGGTATTGGCAGCCAGTTTTTCTTTACAATTCCGATTGCTAAATGACTAGTGCGCCGTTGATCGATATAGAGGACATTAACGTTAATCTACTTGTCATTTCTTGATGCGTCATGTTTCAAGATTTCAAAATTTGGTCAGAAATAATCAAGGGAAAATGCTGATGCGACCAAGGCTGGAAAATACGACAGACAGCACGGTTTGCCATCGACTTAATACACTTGCACTGATTGCAACAGGGAAAATATAAAAGGGCGAAAATGATGTTAATGCCCCGGTATATTTATCGAACCAGTAAATCATTGCTTCCAGAAGTAGCAAACAAAGAAAAATCCAGCTTTTATCGATAGTTAGAAGAATGGTTTCGATCGCATTAAAACGTTTTCTGCTAGGCAGGAAATATTTTCTTGAATTATCCATATCGAATGCAGAAGAAAAAAATGGTCATTATTTCGATTTCATCAAGGAGTAATTCGATATGCAGTTTAATCAGTCAACTGTTTTCAGCTAGGCCTGAGTCGCGACAATATTGCCGGTTTTTTGAGCACCCTGAAGATTATTGCTCAAATTTTGCAGAAAACTAGACAGACTAGCACCGCTGGCAGTTTTTCCTTCTGCGGTCAGTAAGCTGGCAAAACTCTGTTGCAGATCGGAGAGCGTTCCGCTTGATGTGGTTGATGTCGTAGATGCTGTTGACGTGCTGGAGCCGGATGTACTTGTCGCCGTGCTACCTGATGTAGCAGAAAGTTGTTGTACCAGGCTTTGTAAGCCATTTTCTAGCTGACTTAAGCCACCTCCATGATGATGGCCACGATGTTCACCAATACCGGATACGTTATTTGATCCAGTGCTTGATGTATTACTTGTGGCAGTGCTGTTGTTGCTACTCGAATTTGTGTTTTGATTGCCCGCTTGCGCTTGTAATGCCGCAAAGAGGCTCTGTGCAAAAGCGGCAAGTGCCTGCTGCGGGTCTTGTGTTGTTGTGCTGTTAGCACTCGTATTGCTATCTGTTGAGGATGTTGCTGTACCTGTGGAAGATGCCGCTGCTGTGCCGGAATCTGATATTGTGATCCCTAACTGTGACAGCGCTTGCGTAATCGCAGCTGACAATTTTCCACCGCTCCTTTGAACGCGTCCGCCATCGTTATCTCCATCACCATCTCGTCCCTGATTACGGGTAGATGAAACACTGGATGTTTGCTGTAACGTCGCAACAGTATTGTTACTTCCTATTGATGAGATTGCCATGATTCTTTCCTTTATCTGCTTGATTGTTTCTAGATTTCAAAACCTGTATTGGGTCTTTTTACTATAGACAATCGTGATTCGTTCAAATGAAAGAATAGAAGGGTTTTCTCATCTGACTTGTGAGACTTTGTAACGATAAGGTACTTATATCCCTGATGGATACATTTTGAAAGAAATGCAATGTTATTTGTTACATGGATTAACGCAGGAATTTCTGAAAATTCTGATCATCCAGACGTTTAAACACATAGCCATCTTCTATTAAACGTTGAATGATTTCCTCTAAACTTTTCAACGTGTTGGCATGAATTTCATGCATCAGAATTACACCGCCGTTATGTGCTTTCACGGATGAGACAACATGCTCAACATAATTTTTCCGGTTCTGTGGAAGCACGCCACAACTGAGTGCCTCTTTCATATCAACGCTGCCCTTGTGATCAAACGCCCAGTCGCAAGAATCGATGTGCCAGCCTACAATTTTTTGATCCAGTTGCTTTAATTGCAGATTTGTCTCACAGGTGGAATTGCCGTACGGATAGCGGAATAATTTTTGCGGATTCAGGGGACTGAGCAAAGATGTGCTTTTCTCTATCTCTGTGGCTTGTTCTTGTGTCGTGATATCGTGAAAATTAGGATGACTCCAAGAATGATTTCCTATCAACGCATATCCCGAATCCTGAACCAGTTTCACTAATTCTGCATGTGCCTGTACTTTCTCACCAATCATAAAAAAACTGGCAGGAACCTTATATTTTCTCAGGATGGAAAGGATGAATTCTGTTTGTACAGGATCAGGGCCGTCGTCAAACGTCAGAGCAATTTCTTTGGAAGGGGGAGGGGAGGCAATTTCCGACTCATAACGACAGTGCTGCTTCAGCGTTTCTTCATCAGAGCTTAAACGTTCTTTTAATTTCAGCAGCTTATGTTGCTTAATCTTGTGCGTTTCTTCTTTTAAATGCAGGGTGTGATCGTCGATAACATTGTCCGCATGGACATTCGACATCAGTAAGATAAGACTGACAGCGGATATTTTGTATTGTTTCGTCTGAAAAGCTAATGTAATGTTGTTAAAAAATGTACGTAACATAGAGATAAATAAGGATGAGCAGTGGTGGGATAGTTTTTCTGAGCCGCTATTATCCTCACTTATTTTCATTTTTGCTCACGATAATCACTGATTGGTCATCACGAAGTAATAGTAGAAAATTGATCCTTTTATTTGTTGTGAAAATAGTTTTATTTCGATTATCGCAATAATGCATTCCTGAATCTCTTATTTTTCTTTTGGTGAGCAATAGTTAGACTATTTCTATCGATGAATACGTCTTGCTATGTTAGCTCGACTATTCGCCGAAGTAGTTTCTGAAGGCTGCATCAGCTCTGATGTGCCTCGATCAGATGCTCATATCGGATTTTTGGGAGATTAAAATGAATGCGATTAAATCAGTTTTGGCTGCTGGACTGTTATCAATTGGTACGTTGGCTTTTGCACAAACACCTGCAGATTTATCACTGCTGGGTGACTCAGCTCCTGTTACTGCCGCAACACGAACGATTGTACTTACGCCTTCAACGACATTCGTTAATGTCACTGGCGGTGAAACAATCAAATTTATCGTCGGCGAAAAGTCTTTTGCGTGGAATTTTGATGGCCCAGTGTCATCTTTTGACTTAAAAAGAGTTGCTCCAGCGAATATGCTGGAGCAAACCTTAAAAGTGTATGTAGCCCCTAACCCAACGTATTTTCCTTAACTCAGCCTTTGATGCTTGACGGCATCACGTATCCAATCCGAGTACCGGGGTAGGCAATCGGATTCGTACTCATCCGCCCGTTGGTCAAGCCATAAACCGAGCGGAATACTCAGGAGAATTAATAAACTGCCCGATCAGGGTCACCGCATCCGTCCCCTGCTGCCCCAGCAACTGATTAAATGTCGCCGCATCCGGCGCATGCCCCAGCAAACCTACATAATCCAGCGTCAGCGATACCTTGCTTTGTGACGCTGCCTTAAACTCCGTAGACTCCGTAAAGCCCGCCAGCATATTGCCCCGGCTTAATCCCTGCCCCAGCTGCCCCTGCCAGTACGTCTTACCCGCCGCATCTGCCGGCCTGTACAGGATATTCTGATACATCCTGTCCACAAAGTCCCCGTCATTCAATGTCCCATAGGTGCTCTGGAACTCAAGTCCAGCCACGAACGCACTACTGACGTCTTTTAACATCACACCGGTTTTCTCCTGCGCAATCCAGTACGCCAGACCCTCTCTGTCCGGTAAGCGGTCAAAGGCGC
>NZ_JBMPPF010000013.1:0-139087 GCF_049339385.1 Undibacterium sp. SXout7W
TCTGGAACGGCTGCCGCTACAACCGTTTAGTCAAATTAGCCAACTGCTCCCGCATCGCTGGGCCACCGTACAATAATTCTCACCACGATAAAGTCGTTCGGTCAACATGAGTTCGCCGGGCGGTTACCTTGCTGGCGCCAAAGGCAACTCCCCTTCACATCCTTATCCAGCCCAGCCAAAATGGCTTCATGATCAGCAACATCAGCATCAGAAGCAAGAAAAACTGCTACATCGCCCAAAGGCGCATCATCAAAAACAGTTTCGACTACAACCGGCTTTTCCTCTTCCTCAATATCAATCGCGAAGCTATTCTGACCCCGAGACATCGCCAAAAAGACGTCTGCAAGTAATTCAGCATCCAGTAGAGCACCGTGCAATTTGCGATGTGAATTAGAAACTTCATACCTATCACACAATGCATCTAAGGAATTTCTTTTTCCAGGATGCAATTCCTTCGCCTGCACCAGCGTGTCCGTAATATGCGGAACATAATCCGAAAAAGAACCAAGCTCAAGCCGTGCAAACTCTGCATTCAAAAAGCCCACATCAAATGGGGCATTATGAATAATAATTTCTGCACCTTTGATATACGAAAGAAAGTCGTCTTTAATTTCCTCGAACTTCGGCTTGTCGCTCAAAAACTCCGTGGTCAATCCATGAACGTTCAACGCCCCCTCTTCGGAGTCTCTTTCTGGGTTGATATATACATGGAAATTATTCCCCGTCAGTTTGCGATCAACCAGTTCCACGCAACCTATTTCTATGACGCGGTTACCCAGGCGGGGATTCAAGCCGGTAGTTTCCGTATCTAAAACAATTTGTCTTGAGTACATATTTATCTCTTTTAGCGCTCTGGAAGCACATCCTTGTTATCAGAAACCCATCTCAAACGAATCAACGAAGTACCCGGCTCATGGCAAAATTTTGATTGCATCCCAACGCCTGCTGCAAATAAAACCTCATTATTCACAGAAACAAATGGCAACTGCTGACGCAACCAGAATGGGATTTGCAGGGTCTGATAATGACTTTTCATATCTCGCGTTGAACGATTGACGCCCAACTTCAAACGCTCACCACCGCGACGTAAGTGCAGCAATAAAGAAACTTGCTTTAACCAAGTGGCATCAATGCCGGAATCACCTTCATCAAAATACAGGCTTCCATGATATTCACTGAATGCGATGAAAGGCTGCCCCTGCCATTGAAATGAAATAGGATTTTTTTCCTCTTCACGCTCGACATGCGCGTCCGCCACATAAATGCGCTCTTTGTATCTGTGAATCGCCACATGCTCGTGAAACACGGTCACTCTGGCATCCTGCCGGGCCGTAAGCAATTGATGAACGATTTCTTTTAGCCTTGCTGTTGACGGCATTCTGCAACCAGTCTTTTTCAGCAGCAATCGCAATAAATTATTGCGCCGCATTTCGCTCAATTGCTCTACCGCACTCACATTGAGTGCATTTCCCTCGATACACTCAGACCAATCCTGCTCAGACACCTCATTTAACAAATCATTGGCGGACTGAATATGAATCGCCGCCCGCGCAATACGTTCTGCATAACCTGGCGACAATTCGCCGAGTATCGGCATCACTCTTTGGCGCAGAGCATTACGAAAATAGCGGTGATCAGCATTAGATTCGTCTTGTACATAAGAAAGTGCATGTTCGGCAGCAAATAACTCCAACTCCTGTCTGGAGACCGACAACAAGGGTCTTCCCAGCAACAATTTGTCATCACCAAACAACTTCGGCGCATGGTGGCAAGCATTCATACCTGCCAGCCCTGCAACACCGGCCCCCCTGAGCATCTGCAAAAGAATCGTTTCAGCCTGATCATCCTGATGATGAGCGGTTAACAACAACTTGATGTTGTGTTTCTTACTCAACTCACCTAGTGCATGATAACGGCCACTCCTGGCACTCGCCTCTATACCTGCACCATCATCATTGTTAACCAGAATCTCTTTTCCATCAAAGCTCACCCCATATTTCGAGCAAGTATCGCGGCAATGTTGCATCCAGCCTGATGCATTTGGACTCAGACCGTGATGTATGTGAAAGGCAAATAACGGGATATTGTGTTCGAGACAGTAGGACGTTGCCAGCGATAATAAAACTGACGAATCCAGTCCGCCACTGTATGCAATGGCGAACACCTGATCAGACTGGATACTTGAATTCGATTGAACGAATGCGCTTATAGATTGTGAAAAGCGAAGACTAAGTGCGCTACCAATGTTTTTCTTTGCCATCATTCCGGCAACTTGGTTTCCTTAAATTTACCGTAACTCATCAGTTTTTCATGACGAGCTGCCAATAAATCTTTCGTTTTAACACCTTGGAACTGCCTTAACGTATCTGCTAATGCACGCTTCACCAACGCGCACATCTGCTTAGGGTCACGATGAGCACCGCCCAGAGGCTCATTCACGATCTTATCGATTAATCCCATTGCTTTCAGACGATGTGCAGTTAACCCAAGCGCTTCCGCCGCATCTGCCGCACGATCTGACGTTTTCCAAAGTATCGAGGCGCATCCTTCTGGAGATATCACAGAATATGTTGCGTATTGCAACATTAATACAGCGTCACCAACAGCCAATGCCAACGCACCACCAGAGCCGCCTTCGCCGATAATTGTCGTAATCAGTGGCACTTTTAATTCTGCCATCACATACAAATTATGTCCGATTGCTTCAGACTGGCCACGTTCTTCTGCATCAATTCCCGGCCACGCACCGGTTGTATCAACAAATGTGAATACGGGGATATCAAATTTTTCAGCCAGCTTCATTAAACGCATTGCTTTGCGATAACCTTCAGGCTTAGGCATACCAAAATTACGCATTGCGCGCTCTTTCGTATCGCGCCCTTTTTGATGTCCCATCACCATGCAAGCTTGCCCGTTGAAACGAGCTAAGCCACCAACGATGGACTGATCATCCGCGAAACTGCGATCACCATGCAACTCATGGAAATCAGTAAAAATTTGGTTGATGTAGTCTAATGTGTAAGGCCTTTGCGGATGGCGGGATATTTGAGATACCTGCCAAGGAGTCAGCTTGGCATAGATATCCTTGGTCAGCATTTGACTTTTTTTGGATAATCGATCGATTTCTTCTGAAATATCAACAGCAGAATCGTCTTGCACAAAACGTAATTCTTCGATTTTCGTTTCGAGTTCTGCAATAGACTGCTCAAAACTCAAGAATGATGTTTTAGTCATCGTGCCCCCTTAATTCAACACGAGTTAAAAAATAAACCATTTAGCTTACGACGGAATCAAGGCTGCGCCATAGATACCATGTAGCAACCGTGCGCCATGGTTCCCAATTTGCGGCAACTTCCCTCATATCACTTCGAGAAACTGGCTCACCTGAAAAATAATTAATGCTAATACCTTTTAATAATCCTGGATCATCTAATGGCAAAACATTTGGACGGTGCAGATTAAATATCAAAAACATCTCCGCTGTCCAGCGTCCAATGCCTCTGATCTGCATTAATTCTGAAATAACATCTTCATCACTCATGTCCGACCATGTCTGAACATGCAGTTTCTGGTTGTGGAAGTGCGTGGCCAGATCAAGAATATATTCTGATTTACGCTTCGACATTCCGCAAGAAATAAGTACGACCTGCCCAGCGGCAAGTACCTCTGAGGGAGTGCAACCCGGGCAGGCAATACTAAAATTACTCCACACCCGCTCGGCAGCAACAATCGAAATCTGTTGCCCGATGAGCGACCTGCTCAGAGTCACAAACGGATCATCGGTCGCTGCGACTGGAAAGCTATCGCATCCCGGAATCAATTTACGTAAAATTCTGTCGCGTTGCATTAATTCCGACTTCGCTTCCTCCCAATACAATGGCAAGCCATCCGATGAAGAAACACCAACCTTTGCTATCTTCATTAACAACCTACCCCGGGAATTATCACCGACGGATACATCTTTTGTTTCAAGGCACATTCCTCAGAAAATACATAACGTCTTTATTCCTATTCAATTGAACTTCAGCGCGGAGTGGCGTTTAGTAAGTCAATTTCCCATTGAGTCGCACTTATTTGATAAGATGACGCTTTGCTTTACGCTCAGTATAACATTGCCGTCTTACTGTTTCGCCAATCTCATATAAATACACGACCGTACACCATGCGCCACATTTTGAAAAATGTCTTTGCATTATCTAGTTTGTCACTCTCACTCTTGTCTGGCATAGCCTATGCAGATGATGCGGCAGATGCAGGAAAATTAATGCGCTCAGGACAAACTGCAGAAGCATTACAAAAAGTGGATTCAGCCCTACTGCAGCGCCCCAAGGATGCTCAATTGCGTTTCCTTAAAGGCTTGATTCTGACTGAACAAAACAAATCAAGCGAAGCAATTACCATTTTCACAAAATTAACAGACGACTATCCGGAACTGCCAGAGCCATATAATAATTTAGCCGTTCTCTACGCATCTACCGGGCAATATGACAAAGCACGAGCCTCATTAGAAATGGCGATCAGAACCAATCCAACGTATGGCACAGCGCATGAAAATCTCGGTGATGTCTATGCCAAATTAGCAAGTCAAGCATACGATAAAGCATTGCAACTCGACTCAGGTAATGCAACGGCAAAGCTGAAATTAACGCTGGTTAAAAATCTGGTTGGCAATACCACGGGCGGAACAAACCCCAAGATAAACCCGTCTCCCGCTACTGTCGTTGCTACAGCGCCGAGCAAACCAACGCCAGTGACCGCGAGGACAGAGCAAGAACCTCCTAAAGCGGAAGTGAAGTTAAGTAAAGCTGAGGCAAAAGCAGAAGCCAAGGCATCAAAAGCAGCAGCACAAGCGGATCGTGATGAAGATGATGTTTTAAAAGCCGTTGAAACTTGGGCTAAAGCATGGAGTAATAAAGATATTACAATTTACTTATCACACTACGCAAAAGAGTTTCAGACTCCTAAAGGGGAGTCTCGCAAAGCATGGGCCGACGAAAGACGGAACAGAATTGAAGGTAAGGGCCACATTAATGTTAAGGTAGAATCTCCGAAGATTAATGTTGATGGCAATACAGCGACTGTCAAGTTCAAACAGATTTACACTTCAGACCAGCTAACAGCAAATAGCCGGAAAACCTTGCAAATGCTAAAGCAGGATGGCAAATGGTTAATCAAGCAGGAGCATGCGGGTAACTGATGCATTTCTCCGTTTCTTCTTTTTTACCGTCTCGATTAAAAGACTGTAGCTTACTAGTATTTATTTTTTGCTTGAGTTTACTGAGTGCGACTTTTCCTGCAGATGCGACAGGAAAAGTGCGCTCCTACAAAGCTTCAGCAATTGACACCAACCCCAATCTGCCGGATCCAGACAAACTGTTAAACGACGTCTACAAAAGCCTTGCCGCAAATAATTTACAAGCAGCACAAACTAAAGTTGACGCGCTGATTGAGGCTTATCCGCACTTCCAGCTCGCTCATTTAATTCGTGGCGATATCCTGTTGTTACATACACGACCTATCGCAAGTTTTGGTGGCTATTCTCATGCGCAGGCTGACAAACTCAAAGAGTTACGCGAAGAAGCTGCAATCAGAATTAAGTCCTTGCGCGACCGTCCAGATCCTGACCTGATTCCGCGCGCCGTATTACAACTGCGTGAAGATCAAAAACAGGTATTAGTTGTGGATGCAAAAAAATCCCGGATGTATGTCTATGAAAATCACGCAGGTCAATTAAAATTAACCAATGATTATTATGTCAGCCAAGGAAAATTCGGCACGAATAAACTAAAGGAAGGCGATCAGAAAACTCCTTTAGGGGTGTACTACATCACAAGCCGCTTATCTGGGTCAAAGCTTCCGGATTTTTATGGTCCTGGGGCACTTCCGCTCAATTACCCAAATGAATGGGACAAGATTAACGGAAGAAACGGCTCAGGTATCTGGCTGCATGGAATGCCCTCAGAAAGCTTCAGTCGGCCACCTCTCGCATCAGATGGATGTGTGGTGTTGACCAACCCGGATTTTTTGAAAATTGCTTCTGTGATTGATATTGGAAAAACGCCTGTCATCATTAGTGAGCAGGTAGAATTTGTGAATCATACAAAATGGAATGTGGATAAATCTCTCGCCAATAAGCTCATTGATGATTGGCGTTTGGACTTGGAGAGTCAAAATGCGAATCGGGTGCTGACCAATTACTCCAGAAACTTCAGAACCCTGCAGGGAGATAATTTAAATATCTGGTTCAGCAAACAGCTACCGCAGTTGGAAAGTCTGCAAAATCCCAGCATTAAGTTAAAAGACATTACCCAATTCCGTTACCCGGGAAAAGAAGAGCTGATTGTCAGTACTTTTACGCAGGAAACATCAAGTAAAAAAAATAAAACCAGTGTACGTAAAAGACAATATTGGATCAAAGAAGCGGCTAAATGGCGCATTATTTACGAAACAACCGTGTAAGATAAAATGAAATACTTAACAAACTATAAAACCATATTGATCAGCTTCGCCACCTCTGGACTCATGTTATTGGCAAGCTCATCAACTCAAGCACAAGAATTTCCCAAAGTTGCCATTAAAACCAATATGGGAGAGATTTTGGTAGAACTGCATCCCGAAGCGGCACCCAAAACGGTCGATAATTTTCTTAAATATGTTAAAGCAGGACATTACAAAAATACTGTTTTTCACCGGATCATCAATAACTTCATGATTCAAGGTGGTGGTTTTGATAAAAATATGAAAGAAAAACCTACACTGAAGCCAATTCAACTAGAGGCAAAACAAGCGCTGGAAAAAGGCTTGAAGAATGATTTAGGCACCATTGCCATGGCCAGAACTGAAGATCCTGACTCAGCGGCTGCGCAGTTTTATATCAACGTCAAAGACAATGATTTCCTCAATCATCAGGAACTGCCAGAGGGCGACCCGGTTCAATTTAGCTATCAGGGACGCAGTGTCACCGCCCCACGTAGCAGAGCACTCTTGGCGACGGCGGGCTATACTCCCTTTGGAAAGGTAATTAAAGGTATGGATGTTGTCGACAAGATTAAAGCTGTCGCCACCACAGACTCGGGAATGATGCCGAATATACCCGTAAAACCAGTGGTTATCGAAACAATAGTATTAGTTAAGTAATTTATTACCAATCTTCATTTTTTTAATTTCTCAAGGACTATCATGGCTGTTATTCTGACTACCAATCACGGCAACATCACAATTGAACTCGATGATGCCAAAGCGCCAAAAACTGTTGCCAATTTTCTTTCTTACGTCGAATCAGGTCATTACAGCGGCACGATCTTCCATCGCGTGATTGACGGCTTCATGATTCAAGGTGGCGGATTCGAAGCAGGCATGAAACAAAAGCCAACAAATGCTCCAGTTGAAAACGAAGCAAAAAATGGCCTGAAAAACGAACGTTATTCCATCGCAATGGCGCGCACAGGAGACCCACACTCTGCCAGTGCTCAATTTTTCATCAACACAACAAATAACTCATTCCTTGACTATCCTGGACAAGATGGCTGGGGTTACTGCGTTTTCGGTAAAGTAACAGAGGGTCAAGATGTCGTTGATAAAATCAAAGCCGTCAAAACTACTCGCACAGGAATGTTTCAGGACGTTCCTGTCGAAAACGTCGTGATTGAAAAAGCAGAAATCGTTTAATTTTTCAAACACCCAATTGAAACACGATCAATTGAAAACAAAAGCGCAAGATCATCCACTTGCGCTTTTTGTTTCTGACATTCACTTAAGCCCTGACATTCCCAAAACAACCCATTGTTTCCTGGCGTTTTTGGAGAATTATGCCATTCACTCAGAGCGCCTGTATCTGCTCGGTGACTTGTTTGAATACTGGGCGGGGGATGACGCAATTTCTGAGCCATATAATCAGGTGATTGTAAATGCCCTGCGCGATGTCAGTCGGCATGGCACAAACATATACTGGATTGCTGGCAATCGCGACTTTCTGGTCAGTAAAGATTTTTTTGATGCTACTGGAGTAACGCCGCTACATGACGGTGATGTCATTCAGATCAGCGATAAAAGAATTGTGTTAGCACATGGCGATGCACAATGTACGGATGACATCGATTACATTGCATTCAGGAAAGATGTACGTCGACCAGAATGGCAGAAAAATTTTCTAGCTCTACCATTAGCACAAAGGCAATCCATTATCGCTGGCTTACGAAAAAACAGCCAAATGGAGCAAAAAAACAAATCTGCCGAAATTATGGATGTCAACGAAAGTGCCATTGCGGATTTATTTTCAACATCAGCGACAAAATTGATGATCCATGGACACACTCACAGGCCCGCGATGCATCAGGCTGGAGAAACCATACGTTATGTCCTACCAGACTGGGATTGCGAGACAACGAAGTATCGCGGTGGATGGATCAGCATCAGCAAAACAGGCAACATTCTGCGCCACGATATCAATGGTGAAATTCAAAACAACTAGGCTGCGATCAAATCATCGCCTGACAGCAATCGTCCTGCATGAATCGTCAATGTACGCTCACAACGCGCCGCAATCGATAAATCATGCGTAACCAAAATCAATGTTGATCCACGCTCACGGTTTAACGAGAACATTAATTGAATAATCGCCTCACCTGTTGCAGCATCCAGACTCCCGGTTGGCTCGTCGGCGAATAGCAGAGGCGGCTCCATGACAAATGCCCTTGCCAATGCAACGCGCTGTTGCTCACCACCGGATAAAAATTTAGGGTAATGCCGCAGCCTGGATGATAATCCGACGCGCTCTAACATCTCTTGCGCTTTGACTTTTGCTTGCTTATCGCCCCTCAACTCCAGAGGAAGCATGACATTTTCTAATGCGTTTAAATGCATTAATAGTTGAAATGATTGAAAAACAAAACCAACATGTTGCTTTCTAAACTGTGCGCGTCCATCTTCAGTTTGATCAAACAAATCTACGCCATCCAAAATAACTTTCCCACTGCTAGGCACATCAAGGCCAGCAAGAATTCCAAGCAAAGTCGATTTACCTGAACCTGAAGAACCAACGATAGCCAGCGTTTCTCCTGCTCGCACGGTAAAATCTATATCATTAAGAATAGTCAGTTCACCTGCAGCGTCAGCAACACGCTTATATAAATGCTGAACTTCGATTGCGTTATCTTTTGCTTCTAAGGATTTTTTTTCCATGCTGTCTTTTTATCCGGTTCAATGTCAAATCAAAACTCTGTCCAAAACTCTGTTTCTCATTGCCTATTTATTCATTAATTTGCTATTACCGACACAAGCCTATTCTGCATCAAAAACTATCCTTGTGCTTGGCGACAGCTTATCAGCAGAATATGGGTTACCAAGAGGCAAAGGATGGGTCGCATTACTAGAGCAACGAGTAGAACAAAAACATCTGAATGCCACCGTGGTGAACGCCAGCATCAGTGGCGACACAACCAGCGGCGGCGTTGCTCGCCTGCCGCTCTTATTGAGCAAACACAAACCGGATATTGTAATAATAGAACTGGGGGGGAATGATGCCCTGCGAGGGCTCGATCTCAAAGCTTCGGAATTAAACTTCCGCTCCATGATTCAACAATCGAAAGAGAATAAAGCAAAAGTCTTACTTGTCGGCATGCGCATCCCTCCTAACTACGGCAAAGATTATGCTGAGCGTTTTTTTTCTATCTACGCTAAACTTTCCAAAGAACAAAAGATTAGCCTAGTTCCTTTTTTACTCGATGGCGTTGCTGAAAATTCCAGTTTATTTCAGCCAGACCGTATTCATCCCATCGCTGAAGCGCATCCCACGATACTTGAGAACGTCTGGCCTCACCTTATTCCGTTAATGAAATAAAGTACCCATAGAACGAAAACATTTTTAATGATTACGGACTCACGCATCAACATCATCCACAATACGTTGACCTTCGTGATCCAACTCATCGAATTGCTTATGATTAATCGCCCACCAAAAAACACCACCAATAGCGAAAACGACAACCAGACTCAAAGGAACGAGTAAGTACAATATATCCATATGTTTTTATTCTGCCATCAGATGAACAGGAGGAGTAATCAGATAGAGGCGTAAAGCATTGAGCACCACAATCAGAGAACTTAACGACATTCCTAGAGCTGCATGCCAAGGCTCAAGCAGGCCCATCACTGCTGCTGGAATTGCCAGCGCATTATAGAGCACTGCCCACGCCAAATTTTCACGAATCAAGCGAAAAGCCTTGGTAGCAACGGCAAAGCCAAAATTCAGATCGGTCAACCGATTGGACATTAACAGCAAATCACTTCGCGATTGAGAAATAGGTGCACCCTGCCCCATCGCCACAGCCACATCGGCCAGTGACAGCACCGGGCCATCATTCATACCATCGCCAACCATCACGACAGATGCCCCCGTAGACTGCAATTTTTTAACGATCTCAAATTTACCTTGAGGACTTAACTCTCCGATGGCCTGAGTAATATGGCATTCATCGGCAATTTTTTGCACAACTTCCCGACGATCGCCCGAGAGTAACAAAACCTGCTTTCCGTTTGCCATCAGATGTTGAATCGCTTCCTTTGCATCGGCACGCAAAACATCTTCCAGTGCAAACAAGATGAAAATCTGCTCACGATCTCCAATTGCAGACACAGTTTTATTAGCAAAATCAGGTGAAATCATCAATTTTGAAGAGTGATGTTCGCAAACGAAATCAATATTCCCAAGCCGATAGAACTTCCCGTCGTATCTCACCTCAACACCACGTCCCGGCATTTCATTGATCTCTGCAATTTCTTCAGCAATTAAACCAGAATGATTCACCGACAAAGCATCAGCAATCGCTTTTGAGACAGGATGCGATGAGTATGACGCAAGAGTGAACGCGAGATGTTCTGCTACATCATGTGACGCATTCTTCACCACATGCCTCATCTCCACGACGCGCAGCTTACCTACTGTCAGTGTTCCTGTTTTATCAAAAACAAAATGCGTCGCTGATGCCATTGCCTGTATCACTTTGCCATTGGTAATCAGTACCCCATTCTTGGCCAATAAACCTATCGCCGCTGACATCACGCCCGGTGTCGCAAGCGACAAAGCGCATGGACAAGTTACAACAATAATACTAATACCTATCCACAATGCACGTGAAGAATCAATTTGCATCCAGACCACGACCGACATAAAAGCAATCAGTAAAATCAGGACTAAAAAGCGACTCGCGTGTTTATCTGCCAGCAGCACCAATGGTGGCTTTTCTGCTGCGGCGGACTCCATCATGCCAATCAATGCGGATAACTGCGTTTGTCCAGCCACATGCAGTGCGCGCACAACCAATGTTCCGGTAATATTGACAGCACCCGCAATCACTTCACTGCCAACACTTTTTGAAACAGGTAAAGATTCACCTGTCATTAATGACTCGTCACACTCACTAGTGCCCTCAAGAACAATTCCATCTGCAGGAAAACTCTCGCCCGCATTAACAAGCAAAATGTCACCCGGCATCAATACACTGGCATCGACGACTTGCATTTGACGATGATCAGGATATCCGGAAATTTTTTGCGCCATTGCGGGCGTTAGCTGCGTCAATATGCGTAACGCGGCCGTTGTCTTTTTCTGCACCCGGGACTCAATGTATCTGGCACCCAGTAGTAAAAACACAAACATGATGGCAGAGTCAAAATATACGGTGCCGCCATGAAAAGTAGCCCAGACACTAGCAAAAAATGTCAGCAATATCCCGAGAGAAACCGGCACGTCCATGCCAACATGTCGATTACGCACATCGCGCCACGCAGACTTAAAGAATGGCGTGGCTGAGAATCCGATTACGGGGATGGCGATAATCATACTGGCAAGTTTCAACAGCTTATCCAGATCAGGTGTCAGATCACCATCAGGCTGTGGCACTGGCACCAAATATGCAGGAAATGCATACATCATGATTTGCATCATTGCAAAGCCAGCGACAAAAAGCCGCCACAACGCGAGTTTGTTTTCTTTTTTTTCAAACTCATCAGGAGATTGATTCGACGGCAATGCGCCATAACCCAAACTGACAATCGCGTCGAGAATTTTCTTGAGTGATGTTTTATCCGACTGCCAGATCACATCAGCTCTATGACTGGTGACATTAATAGTGAATTTAATCACGCCAGGCAACTGACGAAGTCGGAACTCGATTAACTGAACGCAGGCTGCACAGTGCATGCCCGATAGATATAAACGCTCTTGCTCCTGAGTTGAAGGCTCATTTTGGGCTTGCGTTATACCCGATATCATTTCATTGGAATGCATTACTATGCTTCGGTTTTGGTGTGAGATTTTGCTTGCAAATACTCAGCAATCATTCCATTTTTTTCTATTGTTTTTAGAATTGCGAGACAGCCATGACAGCATACAGGCTGGGTAATGCCATTAAAATTAACAGTCAAGGCTCGATGTTCATGCATTTTCTCGGAACAATGATAGCAATCAATCTTCCCTCCTGTTTTTCGGGGGAAAGAAAAAAAACTATACAGAGAGGAGAGAGCAAATGCCATTGATTCAGATAATGGAAAATCGATGAAGGGACAATGAAGTATAAATTTTATACTACACGCAACGAAATAACATATCTTGATTTGACGCAAGAATAGACTTTAGAACGGCTAGCCGTAAACGCAAAAAACGGTAGCGTTGCACTACCGTTTTCTGTTTGATATGGATGCTACATGCCGAGGCATCTAAGATGCCTCATTTCCGCTTCATCAGCGGCAACAGATACTACTCAAATTGTACAACCATCCACTTCATTAATAACCGGAAAAACAAATACAACCGGAGCTCAGATAATTACTTCCAAAGATACAAAAATTACTTTTTATATCGGCCTCCTTTTTTGAACCAGCTACATGGTCAATATAGGAGATGAATGAAGTACTGAGAAGAAAAATATAACTATGTATTTTCAATTCGAGATTTAAAAAATCAACTAAACAATATTGATTGACCGAGATGAGACTCAATTCTGATTACACTATCGCAAACTAGGTAAATTCGTTTTTGATAATGCCTTGATAGCACCTTGCCCCACGGAAGCACCAAATTTTTTCAATACGCGCTCAGGCAAGCCTTCTTTTTGCGTGTAGTCGACAATATTCTCGGCTTTAATAACATCACGTGCGACTGTATCAATGGTGCCGAAATCATCTGCCAAACCCATTTCAACAGCCTTTGATCCTATCCAGAACAGACCAGAAAACATCTCAGGAGTTTCTTTTAATCTCTTACCACGACCCCGACGAACGGTATCGATGAACTGCTCATGAATATCATTCAGCATCGACTGAGAAAACACCTTCTGTTTTTCCGTTTGTGGAGAAAATGGATCCATGAAACCCTTATTCTCACCTGCCGTCATCAAGCGACGCTCGATCCCAACTTTATCCATCAATGTAGTAAATCCAAAACCATCCATCAAAACACCAATAGATCCAACGACACTGGCCTTATTGACATAGATCTTATCTGCTGCTGCGGCGATGTAATATCCGCCGGAGGCGCAAATCTCATCCACCACTACATACAGTTTCTTCTGAGGATATTCTTTCCTTAGACGGCCGATTTCGTCGTTAATCATGCCCGCCTGTACCGGACTTCCGCCGGGACTATTGATACGCACAACAACACCGACAGATCCAGCATCGGAAAAAGCTCTGTTCAACGCAGGAATAACGCTATTGGCACTACCACTCCCTTCAGACTCAATAGAACCTTCAATTTCTATGAGGGCAGTATGATGGCCAAGATTTTCCATTTCAGCAGTACCGTATTCACTGAAATGATATAAACTCGCCACAACCAATGCCAAAAAGGCAAATTTAAAAAAAATGCCCCAGCGCCTTTTCAAACGCTGCTCTTTTAAGGTTTCCATAGCGAGTTTTTCCAGCAACTCGCGTTCCCATGTGGTTCCAGCCCTGTCCTGCTCTGGTAATTTTGAATTAAGTAAAAGGTCATCCATACTATTTCCTGGCATTATGCAATTACGGGCTGTATATAGTCATCCGGATGCCAAAATACATGGCCATCAGATTCGCTTACTTCAATTTTCCTCAAACGACCACCCCGACAAGGGCCACCACTGCAGTAACCAGACTCTGGTTGATAAATCGCGCCATGGGTCGCACACATAATGTATAAGCCGCTGGACTCGATAAACTCCCCAGGATTCCAATCCAGCTCGACTGGCACATGTGCACACCGATTCAGATATCCGTACACCGTTCCGTTGTAACGAATGACAAAACCAACTGCATCATCACTACCGGCAGTGACAGAAAAACGGACACCTTTCCCTGCATCCAACAGATCGGAGGAGAAACATACTTCAATTGCAGTCATTGATCAGAACTCCGTTCAAGCATTTTCAAACAACCAGGCATGCAAGTCCTTGACAGATTTAGCAGAAAACAAAGGTTTTAGCCCATTCAATGCTTCCGCATCGTGCGCACCATATTCCACCGCAACTCCAGCAGCACCGGCATTGGATGCCATCAGTAAATCATGCGTGGTATCACCGATCATCAGGGTGCGGCGCATATCTTGGCCCAATTCCCTTGTCAGCTCTTGCAACATCGCAGGGTGAGGCTTGGAGAAAGTTTCATCTGAGCAACGAGTTGCATCAAATAACGAAGTCAGTTTTGCTGTATGCAGGGCACGACTCAGGCCAACACGACTCTTGCCGGTAGCAACTGCCAAAAAATAACCATCATTAGCAAGATCGTTCAACATTTCACGCACTCCGTCAAACAGAGGTAATTCATGATCCTTCGCCAGATAATGATAGCGGTAGCGCTCAACCATACGTGGATAGTATTTGGGATCAATGCCAGGCATTGCCGCCTGCATAGCCTCCGCCAGCGACAAACCTATCACATAAGACGCCGCACTTTCACTTGGCATGGGTAAGCCGAGATCCTTTGCTGCCAGTTGTATACAGTTCACGATGGTAGCAGTGCTGTCCATCAGCGTACCATCCCAATCAAATACGATTAAATCAAATTGCTTTTTTGCCATATTCTATTCAAAGACAAATCTGTGATGTATCAGTGGAATCAGTCGAATCAGTGAAAACATTTCTGTAATGCCAAGCCATTCTAGCATTATTAAATAATTACTATTTTCAGACTGAATTCAGCGTTCTTAGAAAATCGTCACATTCTTTCGGAAGCGCTGCATTCACCGTCATCAATTTGCCAGAATCCGGATGAATAAAACTGATTTGATGCGCGTGTAGAAACATCCTCTTGAATGCGCCCCGGCGATCAGTAGGCTTAAGTAATGCGCGATTCAGGGAAAAATCACCGTATTTATCATCACCGGCAATCGGAAATCCACTCGCTGACAGATGAACGCGAATCTGATGCGTTCTTCCAGTTTTAAGTTCCGCCTCCAGCAAAGCAAATTCAGGGTATTTTTTCTTCAGAGAAAAAATTGTATGTGAAGCCATTCCGTCAGCCTGAACCCGCACACGACGCTCCCCTTCCGCAGTCGTGTATTTATGCAAAGGCAATTTGACGTGCTGACGCACATTTTTCCAATCGCCACTGACAAGAGTCAAGTAACGCTTATCTGTTACACCATCTCGCATTTGCTCATGTAAATGCGTTAATGCTGTACGTTTTTTTGCCAGCAACAAAATTCCAGATGTTTCCCTGTCAAGGCGATGCACCAATTCCAAAAATTTTGCATCAGGCCTGGAGGCGCGCAATTGCTCAATCACACCATAACTCACACCAGAGCCGCCATGCACAGCAACTCCGGCTGGCTTATTGATGATAAGTAAATAATTATCTTCAAATAAAATAGGGAATTCCAGTTTGGGAACAGTTTGCACAGGGGATTCTGCCATACGAATTGGCGGAATTCTGACAACATCGCCTTCAACCAAACGATATAACTGATCGATACGACCTTTGTTTACTCGGACTTCTCCTGATCTCAGGACCCGATAAACATGACTTTTAGGAACTCCTTTGCATATGCGCAATAGAAAATTATCAATACGCTGTCCAGCGTCATCTTCTGCGATAGTCAGAAGCTGGACTTTGGGCTGTGAGGACTGAACAGGCTCTGAGAGCGGCATTTGCGCCTGAATTTTAGGCGCTCCCCTATTAATTGTCGCTGAGTCCTTCATTTTGAATATATAATCATTTTCGCTTCAGCAATTACGCTCAAGCAGTGTAAGAGGAATAAACGTCTATTTTACACAGGGGCACGTCCATCAGCCTCGCCTGTTTGCAAATTTGATGGAAAAGATGTGTATGCAGCATCATTTAGATGTCAAGGTGACAGCCAATTGTTGTTATCGGCCAGAATTAAGTGATGTTGGATCAGAGAGTTTGAATTGTAAGGATTAGTCTGACGAGAAGTGCTGGCTGACATTGCGTGCCAGCAACTTGTCAGTTGATGGTTGCCGTAGCAAAGTCGATTCCGCCAGATACAATAAAATAAGATGGTCTGGCACCAAAGTTGCGCATCGCCTGGCTTCGCATTCGTCTGCACAGCAGATATGAAATGCGTAATGCGGGGGACATGTGCACTCGATTTACTGGCGACCGTCTGCGCCAGCGCATGACAGAAATACATTCATATCAACAGGCATAAGCTGCTGATATGAAGTTGTTATTCTTGCTCATGTTACAGGCATTCCCACCCCATCAGACGCTCCGCTCCTGCATACATCCCGTATCAGCACAGTTGCCTGTTATTCAAAAACAGGCGGCAAAAGATGACCATCAGGTCACGGAGTAAACATGAAACGCATGCTGTTTAATGCTACGCAACAGGAAGAATTGCGCGTAGCCATCGTCAATGGGCAAAAGCTTATAGACATCGATATCGAGACCGCTGGTCGCGAATTGCGCAAGTCGAATATTTACAAAGGTGTGATTACCCGTATTGAACCATCGCTAGAAGCGTGTTTCGTCAATTACGGTGAAGAGCGCCATGGTTTTTTACCATTCAAAGAAGTTGCCCGCAGCTACTTTAAAGAAGGCATCGACGTGCGTAACGCATCCATTAAAGATGCTTTGCGCGAAGGCCAGGAAATTATGGTCCAGGTCGAAAAAGAAGAGCGCGGCAACAAAGGTGCTGCGCTGACCTCTTTTATCTCCCTTGCTGGTCGCTATCTGGTCCTCATGCCAAACAATCCTCGCGGCGGCGGCGTATCCCGTCGTGTTGAAGGAGAAGATCGTCAGGAACTGCGTGAAACAATGGACAAACTAGATCTACCGTCAGGCATGTCTGTGATTGCACGTACAGCTGGCATTGGTCGCAATGTGGACGAGTTGCAATGGGATTTAAATTACCTGATGCAACTCTGGCGCGCCATTGAAGGTGCTGGCAAGTCCTCCCCTGGTGCATTCCTGATTTACCAGGAATCCTCATTGGTGATTCGTGCGATTCGTGATTACTTCCAGCCTGACATTGGTGAAATCCTGATCGACACAGATGATATCTATGAACAGGCTCAGCAGTTTATGAGCCATGTCATGCCAGATATGGTACATCGCGTAAAAAGGTATAGCGACGACGTACCTCTGTTCTCCCGCTTCCAGATCGAACATCAGATCGAAACAGCATACAGCCGCACAGTTCCCCTGCCATCCGGTGGCGCCATTGTAATTGACCATACAGAAGCACTGGTTTCTGTTGACGTCAACTCAGCACGTGCTACACGCGGCTCAGATATCGAAACGACAGCATTCAATACCAACTGCGAAGCAGCGGAAGAAGTTGCACGTCAATTACGTCTGCGTGATCTGGGTGGCCTGATCGTGATCGATTTTATCGACATGGAAAACGCCAAAAATCAGCGCGAAGTCGAGCAACGCCTGAAAGACGCATTGCGCTATGACCGCGCACGCGTACAAATGGGAAAAATTTCCCGCTTTGGCCTGATGGAACTGTCACGCCAGCGCTTGCGTCCTTCCCTGTCGGAAGGTAGCCATGTCACCTGCCCACGTTGCAATGGCACTGGTCACATCCGCGATACGGAATCCTCCGCTTTGCAAGTCCTGCGTATTATTCAGGAAGAAGCAATGAAGGAAAATTCAGCTGCGATTCATGTTCAGGTACCAGTCGATGTGGCTGCTTTCCTGTTGAACGAAAAACGTGGTGAGATTCTGAAAATTGAAACACGCCATCGCGTCACCGTCATCCTGATTCCGAATACACATCTGGAAACACCACATTACAAGCTGGAACGCCTGAAACACGATGACCCTCGTCTGGAAGATCATCACGCCAGCTACGCCATGGCAGAACAGGCTGATACGGATATTGGCTACAGCAAACGCCAGAAGGAAGACGTAAAACCACGTCAGGAAGCTGTTGTGAAAAGTATCACGCCAGAAACAGCCCCTATCGTAGAGCGTAAAGAAACACCGCCAGTTGCTACCGCACCAGTTAAAGCAGAGCCAGGTTTCTTCGGTAAATTGTTTGGCTTCTTTTTAGGCAAAACTGAAACGCCGGCGAAAGTCGAAACGCCAGTTGTGCCTGAAGATAAATCTGAAAACCGTGACCGGAATGCTCGCAATCCACGCAATGGTCAGCAACAACGCAATCGTAACCGCCGCAATCGTGACCGTGATGAGCGAGAAGATCGTCCGGCAAAATCGGAAAAAGTGGAACAAGAGCAGGCAAAAATTGTAGCGCCAACGGAAAATCAACGTCCGGCAAAACAACCAAAAGCACCACGTGAAGAGCGCGAACCACAAGAAAATCGTCGCGAGCGTCAACAACGCCAGCGCGAAGAACGTAAAGAAGCGTTGATAGCAGATACCAAACCGGAAGAAAATGCACCGCTCGCTATTCAAAAGCATGCTGATCCTGTTCCGGTAGAAGTCATGCCCGCCAATACTCAATTAGAAGCTCTGGAATCCGGCGCCGAAAACGAGAATGCAGAACAAAGTGAAGAGCGCCGTCGTCGTCGCCGTCGTGGTGGTCGTAATCGCAATCGTCGTGACCGTGAACCTGGCGATCTGACGAATGAGCAAGCTGATGCAGCAGATGCAACTACCACGCAGCTGGCAACCTCGATTGATGCCAGCACCGACAATGTATCCGGCAACGCTACGGCAGTTGCATTGAATGCGGATGTTGCTGCGGCGGGAACTACACCAGTACAACCTGTGCAATCAGTTGCAGTTGTCGCGCCAGTTGCGGCATTGAGTACGCCTGTTGAAACTGCTGTTGCATCGCCGGTACCGACAAGTACTCACGCTGTTATAGCTACATCAGTACAAATCATTGAACCAGTAGCAGCATCAACGATAACGACTGAAACAGCTGCGCAAGTACAGCCTGTAGTTGTAGTGAAAGCAGCTGTGCAAGCCGGCGAAGCAGTAGTCGCAATTGCTGCAAGCGATGTCACTACTCATGTTACGCCAGTCGATTTGACTACTGCAGTTCCTGCTGTGATCAACACCGCCGATACGACACCTGCGGCAGCAATAACTTCTGTGACAACAGTTGCAGAGGCGACAGCTGAAATCGCAACAACACCGCAAGAAGTTATTCAGTCGGAAAATGTTGTGGTAGTTACTCCGCTCGTGCCTGCAGCAGCTCCAGCAATTACAGCAACAATCGGAGAAACTGCACCGGCACCTGCTGCGGTTACGGTAACGGCGGCAGCAATGCCAGTCGATCAGTTACAAGCAATGTTGAGTGCTGCGGGATTAGAGTTGGCAACAACCAATCCTGAAAAACTGCGCGCCGCACAAGATGTATCCTCGCAATCGACACCGGCACCACGCGTTCCGCGCGAGAGAAAGCCAGTTCCAGTCACTGCTGACGAGCCACTGGTTTTAGTAGAAACTCGCCGTTAATCAGTAAGCATCAACCGGCATGAAGATGCCGGATTCAAAAAAAGGCCGCTGACTTCATGGAGTCAGCGGCCTTTTTTATCACTAAAAATAATCGAAGAGAACTTACTCAAATTATCCCAACAAGGCAAAACAGCCGTTAATACTCAGGGAACCTTCTTCGCAAAAGAAATCTGTTACGTCGGCAGAAACAACTACTGCCCGAACTCCCGACTACACAATGGTGATAACGGAAATACGGGCTTTATATCGATTTATAGCTTTTACAGCGAAAAACCCATAACACTGCTAAGGCAGTTTTGTGCCGATTTTCACTAAAAACAATCTGATCATCCCGTCATGCTGCCACAATTCGGTCAGGATTTCGTAGGCTCACCAAAAGGAACAAGCGCTTTCACCTAGCGGCATACCGCTGCTCCAATTCTGCTGATACCTGTCAATGTCCTGCAACTATACGGCTACCACATACAATATCAGCACTTGCATCACCTCATCTTAGCCAGATCCATCAATCATCAAGGCCACGATCTTCATCTGCCGCAATTTCCAATAAATTCTGAGCGGCCTCTGATGGTAATGCTTCCACCTGCTTTAATTTCTTACTCATCTGACGGGTTCGTACTTCCGCCTGGTCAATATTTTTTGCTGCCCGCTCCAATGTTGCTTTCGTCGCAGCAAGAACATCGCCAAACTTACCGAATTCTGTTTTCACGGCACCCAATACCTGCCAAACCTCGGATGAACGCTTTTCAAGCACCAGTGTGCGGAAACCCATTTGCAAGCTGTTCAATAGTGCCGACAAAGTCGACGGCCCTGCGATTGATATACGGCAAGTTCTTTGCAAGTCATCTGCAAGACCTGGTCTGCGCATGACCTCCGCATACAAGCCTTCGGTAGGTAGAAAAAGAATGGCAAAGTCTGTCGTCAGCGGTGGCGACAGATATTTATCGGAAATGGTTTTTGCCTCCGAGCGAATCGCACGCTCCAGCTCTTTACCAGCTAGCGTGACACCATCGGCATCAGCACGCTCTGCTGCATCAAGCAAGCGTTCATATTGCTCTTTAGGAAATTTGGCATCAATCGGCATCCAGACAGGCGCTCGCCCCTCTTCTTTGCCAGGCAACTTCACTGCAAATTCGACCCGTTCTCCAGTTCCCGGGATGGTTTCTACATTCTTACCATACTGATCGGGTGTCAGCATCTGCTCAAGCAACATTTCTAACTGCACTTCACCCCAGGTTCCGCGCGTTTTTACATTCGTCAGCACACGTTTTAAATCGCCCACTCCGATGGCGAGTTGCTGCATTTCGCCTAATCCCTGATGTACCTTATCAAGTCGATCAGATACTAAACGGAAAGACTCCCCCAATCGCTGCTCTAATGTCGCATGTAACTTTTCATCAACAGTTTTACGCATCTCTTCCAGTTTTCCTGCGTTATCCGCCTGTAACTGCTGAATTTTTTGCTCCAGAGTCGCCCTAATCTCTGACATACGCTGAGAATTTGATTCGGTCAGCGTAGACAAAGTTTGATGTAAAGTATCACCAAACAACTTGAGACTATTGCCTTGCTCTTCTCGCGCACTCAGACCCTGCTGCAACAACGTTTGCCGGATTTGCTCCAGTTGCTGGGCATTCGTTTCATTTAATTTAATCAGTTGCTGCGAAAAACCATCAATCTGGTTTTTTTGCAGGGTGGCCACACTGGTCAATTGCGTCGTTAAACCTTGCTGCAAACGACTGAAATTACTCCCAAGCTCCTGCCTGCTGGCCAGCGCTGTTGACTGTATCTGCTCCCGTAAAGAGCGTTCCACCCTCTCCAGACTCATTAGCTGCTGTTGTTGCACCTGTTGTAAAAAATTCTGTAGCGCCTGAATATCAAGCGGCTCACCAGCATGACGTCCACGCAAGAAAAAAATAATATTGACGACGACAAGAAGTAACAGCAATAGCAGTATCAGGATTTCAAATAAAGTCATAGGGCAAGCAAAGGTGATTCAGTAAAGTGACGCCATCAGGATGAGAACCTGAATTAACCGGGTGTATTACGCATCCAGTCAGCTGTCTGATAAAAAGACTGCATCAAATGCTGCTGTAAAGGTTCAGCGATACCGACATCCTGCATCGCCCACGCCATGCAACGCAACCACTGATCACGCTCACTACTGGCGATTGCAAAAGGTAAATGGCGCGCACGTAAACGCGGATGACCAAACTGACTGATATACAAATCTGGCCCGCCCATCCAGCCGGATAAAAACCAAAATAATTTATCTCTGGAACTATCCAAAGGCGTCGGGTGCATGGCGCGAATACCACTGAATTCCGACTCCAGCTCCATCAAATCATAAAAACGGTCAACTAATGCCCGCAGTGGCTCAGCACCGCCAATCAGGGTGTAGAGATTAGATTTTTCTTCTTCCGCTTCCTGATGCTGCAACTCTTTACTCATCACTACTCACTTCTATTAATGTTATATAACCTGACAAACTGTCAAATTGACGATCCGATATCCCTGAAAATAGTCGGTCAACCTTCGCGCAAACTCAGGAGTGGGGGCTGATTCAGGACATTGCGCAGACCAATCCAACCACCAAGAATGGCACAACAAGCACCAACGGCGATGCCTGCAATCCAGACCAATGGGGAAAAAGTCCATTCAAAATTAAAACTGAAGCGCGCCAGTGCCCACCCTATGGCAGATGCACCGCTGGCAGCCAACAATCCCGACAAGCTGCCTACTAGCAAAAACTCTATCCACTGTGATTGAGATAGTTGAGTACGAGTAGCTCCTAATGCTCTTAATAAAGCAGCTTCACGCATACGTATATCCTGCGACCCGGCCAATGCGGCATACAACACCAGTACACCTGATACGAGCGTGAACAAAAATAGAAACTCCACCGCGGTAATGACCTGATCCAAGACATCCTGTAGCTGCTTAAGCATTGCCCCCACATCCACCAGCGTCAGATTCGGATAGGTTTGCGTCAGCTGATTAACCAGAGTCTTATCTGATTCCGGTAAGCGAAAGGCCGTGATCCAGGTCTGAGGCATCTCTGCCATTGCCTTGGGATTGATGATGACAAAGAAATTGACTCGCATCGATCCCCAATCCAGCTTGCGCAAGCTACTGATAGTCGCAGTAACTTTCTGACCAGCAATATCAAAAATCAGCTGATCACCGAGTTTTAATTTCAATGTCTTTGCGATTCCTTCTTCAACAGAGGCTTCAGCCTGTGTTGTGCTGGCATCGTTATACCAACGACCAGCAGTAATCTTGTTCATGGGCGGAATATCATCCATCGTCGACAAGTTGAATTCCCTGTCCACCATGCGTCTGGCCTGATCATCGGCATACGTATTTGCAGAGACCTCAGTCTGGTTGATCTGCACTAACCGGCCTCGTATCATCGGGTACATTTGCGCATGCCCGAATGCACTGAGTTTGGTGGCGATTTCCGCTTTTTGGTCGGGCTGTATATTGATCACAAACTGATTCGGGGCATCCGCCGGAGTCGCTTTTTTCCAGGCCTCCATCAAATCACCGCGCACTACGGTGAGCAGCAACAATGCCATGAGCCCCAGAGATAGCGACACTACCTGTACCACAGTGGCACCAGGCCTGCGTTGCAATGCGGTCACCGCAAAGCGCCAGGCAGTCGCATCAAATAAGGTTCGAAGGTGCTTCAGGGATGTCACGGCCAACCACGCGATCAGCGTAAACAACAAAACACCGATCAAAAACCCGGCAGCAGTCATCATCCCCAGACGAACATCGCCGGTTTGCCACAACAACAGACTGACAAACATTCCCAATCCCAGAAGATAGCTGAGCAAGGTCAGTGTTTGTGGCGCATCCTGTTCACGACGCATCACACGATTGTGCGGCACATTACGTAATTGCAAAATTGGTGGCAAAGCAAACCCAACCAGTAATAACAGACCCGTTGCCACGCCTTGTACTGCTGGCTGCCAACTGGCGGCTGGCAACTCCTTCGCAACCAACTTGCCCAGCCATTCCAGCAACATGAAATGCGCGCCGAACCCCAGCATCACACCAGCAATACTACCCAATAAACCGAGCAGGAAAAATTCTGTCAGATACATCTGTGTCACTTGCGACTGCGTCAAACCCAGGCATCGCAACATGGCACAAGCATCCAGATGGCGCAACATGAAGCGTCGCGCTGCGATAGCCACAGCAACCGCAGCCAACATGGCGGATAACAAGCTGACCAGCGATAAAAACTGTTCTGCACGATCAAGGGTTGCCCGCATTTCCGGACGCCCTGATTCCAATGACTCCAGTCGCACACCTTTCAATTGCTGTTGATCAATGGTGGTTTGAAGGTAGGTCTGGAACGCAGCGACATTTTTTGTATTACCCGCCATCAGCAGGCGATACGTGACACGCGAACCATTTTGAATCAGATGAGTCGCCGCCAAATCGCTCAATGCAATCATGGCACGCGGGGCAAAGTTCATGAATGCCGCACCACGATCAGGTTCTGCGGCAATCGTCTGGGCAACCGTCAACTGAAGATCCCCTAACTGAATCTGCTCCCCCACCTTCACGTTGAGGCTGGTATGCAATGCAGGATCTATCCATACGGTACCCGCAGCCGGAATAGCGCTGGTCATTACTTCGGCATCACCCTGAACCAACTTCAGATTGCCACGTAGTGGATAAGCTATGCTGACGGCCTTCAGTGACACCAGTTTGACCGCTGGTTGATCGCCATGCGGGGCAATCGCCATGCTTGGAAACACCACAGTTTCTGCCAGAGTCAGGCCACGTTTTTTTGCTTCTTCGCGCCATTCTGGATTAATAGGTTGATCAGCGCTGACCAGCAAATCTGCGCCAAGCAACTGGTGCGCATCCCGATTCAGGCTACTACGCATACGATCTGCAAAAAATCCGACCGATGACAATGAAGCCACCGCAATCATTAATGCCAGCAACAAGAAGCGCAACTCCCCCGCGCGCCAGTCACGCAGTGTCATACGAAGAGCAAGCCTGAACATAGATTCCTTAGGTTTCAGCAATACAGTCATCGGGGGAGTATCGATATCTTGACCGTTATACACCAATCAAAATCAGCGGCAAACGAGAAGAAATATCCATACCCCCCCAGAGTATCATTACAATACGGGAGTCAACGCCTGCGCAAAATCAGTCAATAAATCCTGCGTATCTTCAATACCGACCGATACCCGGATCAGAGAATCGGCGATTCCCATCGCAGCACGGCGCTCTGCACCCATCTCAAAGAAAATGGTGTGCGCAACCGGAATCACAAGAGTGCGCGTATCGCCAAGATGCGTGGCGTTAATCGCTAACGACAAACGATTCAGATAATCGAAGCAATCAATTTCTGGCTTTAATTCAAAACTGAACAAGGCGCCGTAAGAACGAAATAGCTCGCTTGCCAGTTGATGCTGTGGATGCGAGGCCAGCCCCGGATAATGTACAACTGCGACACGAGGATCCGCTGCCAGCATGGTCGCCAATGCCATCGCGCTGGTAGATTCACGCTCCATACGCAGCGCCATTGTTTCAGCACCGACAGCAATTTGATGTGCAGCTTCCGGGGACAAAGTGGCGCCAAAATCGCGCAGCGCCTTAGCACGCACCTGAGACATACCCTGTTGTGCTGAAGCCTGTTTTCTGAAATTAGCAGCAATATTCGGATAGGCGGCCCAATCAAACAAACCGGTATCGGTCAGAGCGCCGCCCAGCACATTGCCATGGCCTGCAATATATTTGGTCAACGAATTGACTACCAGACCAGCTCCGACAGTTTTAGGCTGAAACAGGTAAGGCGATGTCATCGTATTATCGACTACATACAAAATACCACGTTCACGACATACTTCGCCGATACGCTTCAGATCAGCAATTTGCGTACGGGGATTGGCCACCGTCTCGACAAATACCATCCGTGTTGATGGCGTAATCGCCGCGACAACATTGGCTACATCCGTTGCATCGACCATGGCAACATCGACACCCTGCGTACTGACGGTCTGCCACAGGCTATTGGTATTACCAAATAAAAATGCCGAAGAGACGACATGATCACCCTGACGCAACAGAGCCTGAAAAACAGCGCCAATCGCCGCCATTCCAGTACCAAACGTAATGGTTGAGGCACCGTCTTCCATCTTGGTGATTTTTTCTTCCAGCGCTGTCACCGTTGGATTACCCTGACGTCCGTAACGATAGCCGGATTGTTTTCCCTGAAAAACGGCCGCCAGATCGCGTGCATCTTTGTAGCCAAACATGACCGATGTGTGGATGGGCTTGTGTACCGAACCGTGTTCGATTTCTTTCTGACGGTCGCTATGTAGAATGGTAGTGGTAAAGCCGTATTGTTTTTGCTCGCTCATGGTGCCAACGTAAATAAAAAAAAAGAAAGAAGTTCCATGAGTTTAACTCAGAACACTGCTTTCTTTTTTATGGATAGGTACCGGGTATTCAAGGGCTACTCAAGGCCAATGAAGGCTATTCAAGGGCCACGTCGCTTATTTCAATAAAAATGTCTCTATCAGTTGCGCCAGAATTTCTGGCTGATCATGATGCAGCATATGCCCCGCATCCTGAATCATCTCTTTTTGCAATTGAGGTATGTGATCGAGACGACGGTTAATTTCCAGATGCGCCTCTTCTTTTGGCCCCATCCAGTGCCATACATTGGTATCGTCGGCCTCCATCCACAATACCGGTGACGTGATTTTGCTCCAGCATGCCATTACCTCTTCTACGTGAAACAGTAATGGACTGGTCTGTTTATGGGCAGGGTCACCGAGAATTTCCCAGCGTCCCTCCTGGTTCTGTTTTGCCCAATGCGATGACAAGAAAGCCGCCCGCTCATCCGACAGCCGAGGATTGGTTTTTTGCAGGCGTGCCGCAACTTCATTTTGCGTCGCATACGTGCGCAAGACAGGTGGCTCTTTCAATTCATCCAGCCACTTGCGGTAACGACCCGGCGCTTGCGCTGGATGCGTCGCCGGCATACCAAAACCTTCCAGATTGACAAAACGGCGGATACGCTCAGGACGCACACCGGCATACAAACCGGCGACATTTGCCCCCATGCTGTGTCCGATCACATTGATCTGCCCTTCCGGTACATAGTGATTCAGTATGGCATCAAGATCCGCCATGTAGTCTGGAAACCAGTAGGTATCTGTATGTGGATTATCGGTCAGACCAAATCCCCGCCAATCCGGTGCAATCACATGCCAGTCCTGTTGCAAGCAATCGACGACAAACTGAAACGATGCAGAAACATCCATCCAGCCATGCAACATCACAAGTACAGGAGCCTTGGCATCTCCCCAATGACGAACATGGTATTGCAAACCACGAATGGAAAGAAATTCTGAACGGGATGCTGTGTAAGATGGATTCATAGGGCGATTAAATATTTTCATCAAGGAACATGTTACCGGAAGCGACTGGCAACCCCAAAAATACAGTAGCATGGATACAAAGGTACATGCGAGGTCGTACGTAGTCATATTAAAAACAATAGAACGACCGTTCGATTATTATAACGGAGGCAGGATGAAGGCGCAGGAGAAGAAAAAAAATACCCCAACACGCGAGTCAATAGGAAAATCAACAGGCAAACCCATCAACAATCCAACTGAGCAAGCCGATCATTACGACAAGCTTTATCGAGAGTTTCGCTGGGCCGTCCCCAATTATTTCAATATTGCCGAAGTATGCTGTCACCGCTGGGCCAACGATCCCAAGCGCATCGCGATTTACCATGAAGACAGTCTGGGTAATACCAGCAAATTGTCTTATCAATCTCTGTACGAACAAGCAAATCAGTTATCGCAGTTACTCGCGCAAGAAGGTGTGCAACGTGGCGACGTAGTTGCCTGTATTTTGCCGCAACGACCAGAAACAGCGATCACTATTCTTGCTTGTCTGCAAATGGGTGCTATCGCCATGCCACTGTCTTTTTTGTTTGGACCAGAGGCGCTGGAATACCGTCTGCAACACAGCGAAGCCGTAGCGTTGGTGCTGGATGCAAGCGGACTGGATGCATTTGAAGAAATCCGTAGTCACTGCCCCCAGTTAAAAACCGTCATCACAGTGGACTGCCATACCAAAGCGGACACAGCGCCCTGCATCGAGTGGGAAACGCATGTGCCCTGCATGCCCAAATATTTTGACTATGAGCAAACCAGAGCCAGCGACCCTGCCATCCTCATCTATACCAGCGGCACGACTGGTGCCCCCAAAGGCGCACTGATCCCGCACTCAGCCATCATCGGCAATCTGACTGGCTTTGTCGCGTCACAAAACTGGTTTCCACAAGAAAAAGATGTGTTCTGGTCGCCCGCAGACTGGGCATGGACTGGCGGACTGATGGATGCATTACTGCCTAGTTTGTATTTCGGCAAACCCATCGTTGGATACCAAGGACGTTTTTCAGCAGAAACAGCGTACTACCTGCTGGCCAAATACAAAGTAACGAATACCTTTTTATTTCCAACGGCGCTCAAAATGATGATGAAAGCCGATCCGACGCCACGCAAACATCATCAACTGCGGCTGCGTGCCATCATGAGCGCAGGTGAAGCCGTCGGCGATACTGTATTTGAATGGTGCAAAAAAGCCTTACATGTGACACCGAATGAAATGTTCGGACAAACCGAGATGAACTATATCGTGGGGAATAGCTCCCATATGTGGCCTGCAAGGCCAGGCAGTATGGGCCGACCTTACCCGGGACACAGAGTGGCAATCATTGATGACGCTGGTAACGAAGTCGCTACAGGCGAGATTGGCGAAGTCGCCATGCATCGCTATGATGCCTTTGGTCACCTTGATCCGGTATTTTTTCTGGGTTACTGGAAAAATGATGAAGCAACACGCAATAAATTTACCGGTGACTGGTGCAGAACAGGCGATCTGGCGTCCAGAGATGCTGATGGTTACCTGTGGTATCAAGGACGTGCCGATGATATGTTTAAAGCCGCTGGCTACCGGATAGGCCCATCAGAAATTGAAAACTGTCTGGTCAAACATCCTGCTGTTCTGAATGTCGCCGTGGTACCGAAACCCGACAAGGAAAGAGGAAACCTGGTGAAAGCCTACATCGTTCTGAGCCAGGAATACCAAGCCAGTGAAGAACTGATTCACGAACTACAGGCGCATGTCCGCGGCAAACTGGCACCCTATGAATATCCGAAAGAAATCGAATTTATTGATGCGCTGCCAATGACAACAACGGGCAAGGTACAACGTCGAATCTTGCGTTTGCGGGAAGAGCTGCGAGCGGGTTAACAAAAAAATGTCAGCAGAACGAAACGAAATAAATCGAAATAATACGAAATGAAACCGAATAAAACTCAATGAGTCATTGGCGAATAAATGGAGAATGCCAATTAAAAATCACAGGTAGTCACTAACTCACCATATTATTAACTCACCACAATATCCGCGCAGCAGCACACATCATGTGCTTGCTGCGTTTATTTTTGCTCCAGCATGTTGGCTGTCACCAATTGCGCCGCCTCGTCAATCAAATCAGCAATGGCTTTACCATAAGGCGTGCTGACAAAAGCAGCACCTCCAAAGACATGGGAACGCCCCACCGCAACATCGACCTGAATATCACTGGTGACGCTGCGCGCCAAATCATAGCGGGAAATGAGGCGCCCTTGAGATGCATCGTACAAACGTATTTCAACTTCAATGGCACGGGTTTCTTTTTTGGTCAGGCCAAATAAATTCGTCTCAATTTTGCTACCGGCATTACGAACTTCTCCGGCGATGATAAAACGAGAACCATAGTAGGCGCTAAGTTGTTGCAGCAATTTCGCTGGCGGAGGTACGGTTTGCTGCCAATCCAGCGACAACAAATCAGGTGAAACCCTCACCATGAATTGCTGACTATTCTCCAAACGACGTGCCAGTTCCCGCGCAAACCCCTGAGAAACATCGTCCAGGTCCAGCACTTGTGCCGGTTTGTTAAGCGCAAAGGCAGTCAACAGCACGGCTGGCTTCGCCCACGTTGTCGCTTGATTCTGGATTACCGGATTATATGTCTGCGCCTGACAAGTAAAAGCACTCAACAGACTTGTTGTGAACAGGCAGACGCTTAGCAATGTCAATTGACGGAATAGCGAACGCATAGGTGGCATAGAGGAAAAATAAAAATAAAAATAAAAGAAAAAGCAGAGTTAAATGAACAAGCAGGCAAACGCACAAAAAACGAAATCAAAGAATAGTAAAGAGTATCCACGAGTACCAAAGATACTACAAACCTCATACGACACCATCAGTAGCTATACCCATGTTTTGCGATCAATCCGGTACCAGAGGACTACGATGCATTGTCGGTACCTTTATACTCCGGCAAATTTCGCATAAAGTAACTGGCTACGCAAATGATTCCGGAACGACAAGCACGCCCGTATAGCGACTGTAGCTGCGGCGTTTAGCATATTTGCCATATTTGCCTTTGGCATCAGCATTAACACATTCACTCACCGTCATTTAATGCAAACGACCCCTACCTCATTACAAATCAGCCCGACACACCCTGAGTACGCAAAGGCAGTGCTCGCATTTGAGTTGGAAAATCGTCGCTATTTTGAACAATGGATCGCCACGCGTGGTGATGACTATTACCACGAGCAAGCAGTCAGCGCCAGTCTGCAGCAAGCACAAATGTCTGCAAACCTGCAGAAGGAATGCCACTATCTTGCATGGGTGGGATCAGAAATTGTTGGCCGTGTGACGCTGCGGCATATTGACCGTGTGTTTTTTCATCAGGCCACTCTCGGTTACCGTTTTAGCCAGCGTCATGCTGGACAAGGTTTTGCTACCGCTGCTGTTGATATTGTCATTCAACTTGCGGTGGCAGATTTACACCTGCGCCGGCTAAAAGCGGTGGTCGCTGCTGGTAATAAAGCATCGCAGCGCATTATGGAAAAATGTCATTTTCAATGCATTTCACGCTCACATGCGACGACTTTATTACATGGCAAATGGCTCGATGTGTTGCATTATGAACGCAGATTATCACCGTGACTGTGGCTTGCGTTGATGCCTCCATTGACGCAAGCGCAGATCCCAAGTCGATAACAACAATCAAGCGCTGGGCATCTGGTACTTATCTACAGCCAATATAAAACTCCCCCATAACGGATCAGCAACTCATCGATTACCCCTGATGAAGTAGCACCCAGAAATGACAGCAGAGTTATTGCGCCGCTTCCAGCAAGGCCTGTAATTCAGCTTCATCAAAGCCTGCTTCACGCCTTGCTGCCAGATTAAATGGGCCACGTAATTTCGGCGCTTTATATTGCAGGGCCAGTTCTGCATACGTGGCAATCGGCTCGACTCCACGTTGCTGACAAATATATTTGTACCAATGATTACCAATCGTCACGTGGCCAATTTCATCATGCAAAATAATATCGAGAATATCGGCGGCTCGCCCATCACCGGCTTGTCGCAGTTTGTCCCGGATAGAGGGAGTGACATCCAGCCCTTTGGCTTCGGATGTTCTGGGTACCAGCGCCAGACGCGCCAGAATATCGCCCTGTGTTTTTTCTGCCATTTCCCACAAACTTTGATGCCCTGGAAAATCACCGTAAACATATCCCATGGACTGCAGATGCTGGTTCAGCAAATTGAAATGATAGGCCTCTTCCTTAGCAACCTTGATCCAGTCACGATAAAACTGCTCTGGCAAATCAGCAAAACGCCAGACAATATCGAGCGCCAGATCAACAGCATTCATTTCGATATGTGCCAGAGCATGAATCAGAATAGCCCGCCCTTCCGGTGTGTGCATGGCGCGCCGCGCCAGTTTGGCCGGTGCTACCAACTCAGGCAAAGCCTCTCGCCCAGGTATTGCCAATTCAGTATGCAATCTGGCAGAAGGATCAACCGCACATTGCTCATTGAGTGCCAGAGTCGCAGCCAGCTTCGTGGCATATGTGGGCTGCGTAATCGCTTGTAATGCGGAGAGTCTTAACATAATGTATTCTTCAAACTGATCGTTTTCAGCTTATTTCTGAAGTGGAGAACGATCGCCAACGGGCGATTTGTAGTGTACGTCCGGGCAATCTGTGCCGTGGAGCGGTAAAATAGCACAATACGTCTGGATATACCGAACGGTGAGCAACTCTATAAGCTACGCTATGCTGACATCAATACCCATCAGTCATATCAGTCATATCTGCTCATTCATCTATCTGTTGATAGATTGAGTCCAATGCTGAGTCTGATGTTGAGTACGATATTGACCAATATAGTCGCTCATACAAATAGCTTCAGCGGCTCACATTGGCCAGACAAACCAAACAAACGACATACCCTCCATTTTACGGAAAAATTATGCCCATCTACCAATTAGGCGATATCGCCCCAGAAATCGATGCTTCCGCTTATATCACCGACTCGGCCAACATCATCGGCAAGGTCAAAATCGAAGCACAGGCGAGTATCTGGTTTGATGTCACGATCCGCGGCGACAATGAATTAATCACTATTTCAGAAGGCAGCAATGTGCAGGAAGGCTGTATTTTGCATACTGACCCTGGCTATCCACTCACGGTTGGCAAACACGTCACGATCGGTCATCAGGCAATGTTGCATGGCTGCACGATCGGTGAAGGTTCATTGGTCGGTATTCAGGCTGTCATTTTGAATGGCGCGAAAATCGGTAAAAACTGCCTGGTGGGTGCAGGTGCATTGGTCACCGAAGGTAAGGAGTTTCCTGATAATTCACTCATTATCGGCACCCCAGCAAAAGCGGTACGACAACTGACAGAACAAGACATCGCCGGTATGCGTCGCAACAGTGACAACTACGCTCAACGCGGACAAGCCTTCAAAACCCAGCTCAAGCGTATCGGTTGATGCTAGCGCCCCGCGGCAAATGAACACAGCGACTCAATCAAGAATGCATTAAGACCGATTACATGACAGATACTCTACAAAAATTTATGTTCGAAAACGCCGGCGTACGGGGCGAATTTGTCGAACTGGAACAATCCTGGCAACAAATGCTGTCTCACCAGAACTATCCTCAGGCAGTCAAAACGATACTGGGTGAACTGATGGCGGCCTCTGCACTGCTCTCCGCCAATCTGAAGTTCAACGGCACGATGATCATGCAGATTCATGGTGATGGCCCAGTCAAGCTGATGGTTGTTGAATGCGACGCCAATCTTCGCCTGCGGGCAACTGCCAAGCTGGCAGAAGATGCCATCATCGAGGATCATGAGACCTTGCAAGACTTGGTACATGCGCATGGCCAGGGACGCTTCGTCATCACGCTCGACCCGAACGACAAAGTGCCGGGCCAGCAAGCGTATCAGGGGATTGTGCCGCTCGATGGCGATAGCATTGCTACAGTCATCGAAAACTATATGCTGCGCTCTGAACAGCTCGATACCAAGCTATGGCTGGCAGCGAATGATCAGGTCGCACGCGGCATGTTATTGCAAAAACTACCCAAAACCGGCGGTAGCGGCGCTCAGGTGGATGACGATGCAGATGCCTGGAACCACGCAGTGCTATTGGGTGATACGCTGAAACGTGAAGAATTGCTGACAACCAATATCAGTATTCTCATGCACCGCCTGTTCTGGGAGCAGACCTTGCGGGTATTCGATCCGCTGCATCCTGTGTTTCATTGCGGTTGTAGTCGGGAAAAAGTGGGCGATATGCTCAGAATGCTCGGCGCAGAAGAAGTAGAAAGTGCCATTACAGAAATTGGCAGGCTCGATATCAACTGCGACTTCTGCGGCAAGCATTACAGCTTTGATCCTGTCGATTGCGCACAACTTTTCATCGCCAAAACGCTGACCGAAGGCACCTCCCCCGCCAGCGACATCAAGCATTAACCGTTCAGACATTTCAGGCATCAGTCCGCTTCAGTGCTCCAGGCAATCAATGTATGGGTGTATAGGAATGCATAGAGCACGGGGAAGCGCACTGGAAGCACCAATGGGAAGCCAAAAAAGGAATGCTGACTTCGTCACATTCCATCTCTGGACAAAATGTCGGTAATGGCCGACACAACGCTCCCAGCCGTTCTTCCCTCCCCTTCCGGATCATCCTCCTCAACCAAGTCACAACAAACAAGCCTAAGCCTGTCCCGACAATAGCGCGGGACATCACTCATTTGATTTGCCTCCCTTTTCAGCCCAATGTTCAGCGGGATGAAGCCAGATGAAAAGTAACCGAAAAAATCAGGGCACTTCGCTTCCAGTCCCAAAAGGGCATTTTTTGATCAAAATATACTAGGGGCAGTATATTTTAAGAGGCCTTATTTTATCCTGACAAAAAGCTGAATTAATACCTATACTCCCCTAAAAAATGCTATGAAATGTCATTTCCACGTCATTCTCGGCACTTCTGGAAGTCTTGCCACATCAGGACAACTTGCGCCAACGCACGGTAAAGCAAGCACGAAAAACCACCAATGGCTGCCGCAGTGTTCCGCCGGCCCATTGTGTAATTGGCCATAAGGCATCTTGCTGATGCGGGACGACATAGACCGAATACAGTAACAATTACAGTCACAATTACAGTCACAAGCCCAGAAAAGACAAGCAAGGTAATAAACGGGCCAGACAACAGTCCAGACAAATCGCGATTGCGCATGTCGGATATACGAGCACAGAACGCCAATCAGCGCAGAGCCACCGATCAATATCAAGCATATCAACAGCATCACGACTCCTTTTCAAGCATCGCACTCTTCTTGCCACCGCTCTGTGCTCAGTCGCCGATGCTGCACCAGTACTTCTTCAACCTACCTGTTTTTGCGCGCTCATGCCCCGTCTTTTGAATGACTCACTACAATCCACTTGACCCTGACACAAGGTAAGGCTTTATAGTCATCGTATTGAATGAGGAAGATATCATGTTATTAAAAATCGGCGAATTGGCAAAACGCACTGGTCTGACAGTCAGAACACTGCACCACTACGACCACATCGGTTTACTGACTCCCTCTGGACGCTCAGAGGCAGATTACCGCCTGTATGATCGGGAAGATATTGTTCGGCTACACCGGATACAGGCGCTGCGTCGGCTTCATCTGTCACTGGCTGACATTGCAGATATTATCGATCAGGAAGACGTGCAACTGAAAACCGTTATCGCTGAGCAAATCTCTGCACTGGAACAGCAAATCAATCAGGATATGACCCTGCGGGATCGCTTACGGCACCTACACCAGTTACTCGAAACAAACAAGGAACTGCAACTGGATGATTGGCTCGGCGCGCTGGAGATGATGAGTGTCGCAGACAAGTATTTCACAAAGGAAGAATGGCGCCATCTACGGGAACAACATCCTGCGCAAGCATTCTCACCAGATGCGCAAATGCGCCCTTTGATTGCAGAAGCAAAACAATTACTGCAACAACAGGTGCCACCATCTGACCCACGCGCGCAACAATTGACCGCTCGCTGGATTGCGGCAGTCGATCAAACCATGCCCAAAAATCCGCGTTACATGATGAATTTGACAAAAATGCATACCCAGGAACCGGGAGTGCAAGCCCTGACCGGTGTCGATAAAGAACTCATCGACTACATCATGTTATCCGTCACCGAAATGCGCTACGCCGCCTATCGGCAGCACCTGAGCGAAGAAGAGTGTCGTTTTTTTAAGGAATCATCGATCAGGAATGCCGATGCCTGGAGTCTGTTATTTTCAGAAGTAAAAGAAAAAATGGAACAGCAAGCCACCCCGGAATCGCCTGAAGTGCAAACACTATTGCGACAATGGCGCCGTCTGTTCTTGGATGCCTGGGGCAATGATATGCGTGTCATTCCCAAAGTCCGGGCAATTCTTGCCAAAGAAACACCTACATTATTAGGTGGCGGTCTGTCACCAGAACTCATGCTCTATGCCCGACAAGGACTCATCTTTCTGGAAACCGAGATTCGGCGGCAGGCAGAAAATAATCCGGCGCGTGATTCTGATGCATCAAACAATCCACCACCTGCAAGCTGATACTGGTGGCTCATTCCCGATGACTTTATTTCTGATAAAAAAAACCGCACGAATGCGGTTTTTTTATGAAGGCAGCGTATGCAAACAACTTAAAATGCTGCGATTCCAGTTTGCGCACGTCCCAATATCAGCGCATGGATATCATGTGTACCTTCATACGTATTGACCACCTCAAGGTTAACCAGATGGCGGGCAATACCGAATTCGTCAGAAATACCATTACCGCCCAACATATCGCGCGCAGTACGAGCGATGTCCAATGATTTTCCGCAGGAATTGCGTTTCATCATGGAGGTAATTTCAACAGCGGCGGTTCCTTCATCCTTCATGCGCCCCAGTCGCAGGCAGGCTTGCAGTGCCAGAGTAATTTCTGTCTGCATGTCAGCCAGTTTCTTCTGCACCAGTTGATTCGCTGCCAGCGGGCGACCAAATTGCTGGCGATCCATCGTGTATTGACGTGCCGTATGCCAACAAAACTCTGCCGCCCCCAGTGCTCCCCAGGCAATACCAAAACGGGCCGAATTCAGACAAGTGAATGGACCTTTCAACCCTTCCACATGCGGTAACAGATTTTCTTCAGGTACAAAAACCTCATCCATCACGATTTCACCTGTAATGGATGCACGCAGGCCGACCTTGCCATGAATCGCTGGCGCACTCAGACCTTTCCAGCCTTTTTCCAGAATAAAACCACGGATACGACCATCATCGGTTTTCGCCCAGACCACAAATACATCCGCAATCGGGCTATTGGTGATCCACATCTTGGCACCGGTCAGCGAGTAACCACCCGGTACCGTTTTAGCACGCGTCACCATGCTGCCAGGATCAGAACCGTGATCAGGCTCAGTCAGACCAAAGCAGCCGATCCATTCACCTGTGGCGAGCTTAGGCAGATATTTTTGTTTTTGCTCTTCGCTACCAAACTCATTAATCGGCACCATCACCAGAGAACTTTGCACACTCATCATCGAGCGATATCCGGAATCAATACGCTCTACTTCACGAGCAACCAGGCCATAGCAGACATAATTCAGGCCAGCTCCACCGTATTGCGCAGGAATCATCGAACCCAGCAAACCCAGGGAGCCCATTTCACGAAAGATCGCCGGATCTGTTTTTTCATGGCGAAAAGCCTCCAGCACACGCGGTGCGAGCTTTTCAGCGCAATAAGTACGTGCAGCTTCCTGCACCATTCTCTCTTCTTCACTGAGCTGAGAAGACAACAACAAAGGATCGTCCCACTGAAATACCGCTTTCGCCATCTGATTCTCCTGTCTGTTTTTAATATTAGATTGATGTAGCTAATAATCTTGTTACTGTATTTTCTCGTTTGTCATGACGCTCACCATCATCGTATCTGTAGCATGGTCAATTTTCATCCATCACCTCCGAGAAAAGGTAAATTTCAGCGCATTGTGATGCCAAACGCAAAAATGAAAGAAGTGAAAGACACAACAAAAAGAAATTACAACAACAAACTACTAATGAGTATAAACGATACCGCGAATGTGCATACGATAAGGGATGCGTAAAACATGCCACGAGACAACAAAGTACGTGTTGTTTGTATCAGAGTTTGTGTTGGAGTTTGTATAAAAGTTAGTATCACGCTGGGCATTTATAATACTGCCCTGGCAGCGTGATGGCGGATTGATGGCTTCCACGACCCATGTGGCTCTCGTCATCATGCCATCAGAGATAAACTGCGACAGTTCGATGTCAGTTCGATTAGTGCTTGTTTTTACCAGCAACTGCACCTGGCAAAGCGATTGGCGGAGGTTGCATCACTGCATTGGCATCCAGAATCTGGACGAAGATTTCATCTTTTTTGATCATACCCAACTCAAACCGGGCACGCTCTTCGACGGAGCCAGTACCGTTTTTCAAGTCCTGAACTTCAGAGTCAAGTTTGCTGTTTCTTTCTTTGAGTCCATCGTTATGCTTCTGGATTTGGGCAACCTGCCTCTCCATTTCCCACACACGTAGCCAGCCACCTTTACCTAACCATAAAGGATATTGGATCATCAACAACAAGACGGCAAAAATAAGGCTAATCAGGCGCACAGAAAAAGAAATGAAAGTGAAGACACAACAAAAAGGGGAACACTGTTCCCCTCTTATTGACCAACGATACCAGATTACTTCAGATTATAAAAGGCATCGCGACCTGGATAGCTTGCAACTTCGCCTAAATCTTCTTCGATACGCAATAATTGATTGTATTTTGCCATACGATCAGAGCGCGACATAGAACCAGTCTTGATCTGCAAGGCATTCATGCCAACAGCGATATCGGCAATCGTACTGTCTTCTGTTTCGCCTGAACGATGCGAAATCACGGCTGTGTAACCAGCACGTTTTGCCATTTCAATCGCAGCAAAAGTCTCGGTCAATGTACCGATCTGGTTGATTTTGATCAGAATAGAATTGGCGATACCTTTCTGGATGCCTTCTTTCAGAATTTTAGTATTCGTGACAAACAGATCATCACCAACGATCTGTACACGTTTACCCAGTTTTTCGGTCAGAATTGCCCAACCTTCCCAGTCGCCCTCTGCCATACCATCTTCGATGGAGATGATAGGGTATTTATCGCACCATGTTGCCAGCAGATTGGTAAAGTCTGCAGAAGACAATGTCAGGCCTTCGCCTTCGAGGTGATATTTGCCGTCTTTATAGAACTCACTCGCCGCACAATCCAGACCCAGCGCAATCTGAGTACCAGGAGTATATCCGGCAGCTTCGATCGCCTGAATAATCATCTTGATAGCAGACTCATGGTTTTCAACAGAAGGAGCAAAACCACCTTCATCACCAACAGCTGTTGTCAAGCCCTTATCATGCAGGATTTTTTTCAATGCATGGAATACTTCAGCACCGTAACGAATCGCTTCACGGAAACTAGGAGCGCCAACAGGAATAATCATAAATTCTTGCAAATCCAGATTATTGTCTGCATGTGCGCCACCATTAATCACATTCATCATCGGTACTGGCAACTGCATCGCGCCAGAGCCGCCGAAGTAACGATATAAAGGCAGGCCAGCCTCTTCAGCAGCCGCTTTGGCAACAGCCATAGAAACCGCCAGCATGGCGTTTGCGCCGAGACGGCTCTTGTTTTCTGTTCCGTCGAGGTCAATCAATGTGCGATCCAGAAAAGCTTGTTCGTTCGCATCCAGACCCATAATCGCTTCGGCGATTTCTGTATTGATATGTTCGCAGGCTTTCAAGACGCCTTTGCCGAGGTAACGGGATTTATCTCCGTCACGCAATTCGATTGCTTCACGAGAGCCAGTCGACGCACCGGACGGCACAGCCGCACGGCCCATGACGCCAGATTCCAGCAAAACATCACATTCAACAGTTGGGTTACCGCGTGAATCAATAATTTCACGACCGATAATGTCAACGATGGCACTCATTCAATTCTCCTAGACTATTAATTTATAGCGAACAAAGTAAATACTTATCTGTACCTGAGCAGTTGTCTGTTCATCGGATAAGATGACACTGACAAGCAATCATTTTTACCAGCGAAACATGAATTCCGGTAAAGCGACCTTAGAACAAGTCAGCAATCGCGAAATTCCATCATGCTATTGCTGGCTTCTTTTACCGGATGAGCAAAAGAAGCCGGACAATGACAACCGACACACAACAAATTAAGTAAAGCTGGATTCAAGGAATCCATTCTTTTTTACCACGCGATCCAATTCGATCAATGTGGATAACAATTCTTTCATACGACCCAATGGAACAGCGTTTGGACCGTCGGATTTTGCTTCAGCGGGATTGGGATGCGTTTCCATGAACAGGCCAGAAATCCCCACCGCCACGGCTGCACGAGCCAATACCGGTACAAATTCACGCTGCCCGCCGGAGGATGTGCCCTGACCGCCTGGCAGTTGTACCGAATGGGTGGCATCGAATACAACCGGGCAATTGGTTTCGCGCATGATGGCAAGCGAGCGCATATCTGATACCAGGTTGTTGTACCCAAACGAAACACCACGCTCACATGCCATGAAATTATCTTCAGGCAATCCCGCCGCTTTCGCAGCAGCACGCGCTTTGGCGATCACATTGACCATGTCATGCGGCGCCAGGAACTGACCTTTTTTAATGTTCACAGGTTTGCCGGAACGGCCGCAAGCCTCGATAAAGTCGGTCTGACGACACAGAAAAGCAGGCGTCTGCAGCACATCCACCACCGCAGCAACGGCCGCGATTTCATCAATCGCATGAATGTCAGTCAGAACTGGCACACCAATCTGCTTTTTGACTTTTCCCAATATCTCCAGCCCTTTTTCCATACCTAAGCCACGGAAAGAAGTACCTGAAGAGCGGTTCGCTTTATCAAATGATGATTTGTAGATAAAGGGAATACCAAGTTCCTGCGTCATTTCCTTCAACATGCCTGCTGTATCGAACGCCATCTGTTCTGATTCAATCACGCAAGGACCGGCGATCAAAAAAAATGGATGGTCAAGACCGACGTCAAATCCGCATAATTTCATGCTTTATTTTCCTTGTGCCTTTTTGTGGGCGAGCGCAGCTCTGGCAAATGCGATAAACAGCGGATGACCGTCACGCGGTGTCGATTTGAACTCCGGATGGTACTGAACACCGAGATAGAAAGGATGTACGTCGCGCGGCAATTCCATGATTTCACACAGATCTTCTGTTGCCGTACGGGACGACACGACCAGACCCGCAGCCTCAACACGACCCAGATAATGATTATTGGCTTCGTAGCGATGGCGATGACGCTCAGTCACGACATTGCCATAGATTTCCGCCGCCAGAGTACCAGGCTTGATCGCGCAGGTTTGTGCGCCCAGACGCATGGTGCCGCCGAGATCAGAATTTTCATCACGGGTTTCAACTTTGCCATCCTGATTTTTCCATTCATTGATCAGGGCAACTACTGGCTGCTCTGTTTCAGGATCAAACTCAGTTGAATTTGCCATCGTCAGGCCGGCCATGTGGCGCGCGTACTCAATCAGGGCAACTTGCATACCAAGGCAGATGCCAAGGTAAGGGATTTTGTTTTCGCGAGCATAGCGAGCCGCCATGATTTTGCCTTCGACACCGCGCTTACCAAAACCACCCGGCACCAGAATCGCATCGTATTTTTCCAGCGATTTAGTACCTTGCGCTTCGATTTCTTCCGAATCTACGTACTCAATATTGACGCGGCTTTCGGTATGAATACCAGCGTGACGCAACGCTTCTGTCAATGATTTATACGATTCGGTCAGATCAACATATTTGCCGACCATGCCGATAGTAACTTCTGCCTTCGGATTTTCCAATGCATAAATCAGTTTATCCCACATGGATAAATCCGCGGGTTTAGGCGACAGACCCAGCTTATCGCAAACGATCTTATCCAGTCCTTGATCGTGCAACATTTGCGGAATTTTGTAGATGGTATCGGCATCCCATACAGAGATAACGCCTTCTTCCGGCACGTTGGCAAAAAGAGAGATTTTTGCACGCTCATCATCAGGAATTGGACGATCAGCGCGGCACAGCAAAGCATCTGGGAAAATACCGATTTCGCGCAATTTTTGTACGCTATGTTGCGTCGGCTTGGTCTTCAGTTCGCCAGCAGCGGCAACATAAGGCACCAGCGTCAGATGAACAAACGCAGCAGCATTGCGACCTGCACGCAAACTCAGCTGACGAGCAGCTTCGAGGAAAGGCAGAGATTCAATATCACCGACCGTACCACCGATCTCAACCAGCGCCACATCTGCACCAGCCGCACCGCGATGGATGAATTCCTGAATTTCATTGGTGATATGAGGAATCACCTGAACAGTCTTACCCAGATACTCACCGCGACGCTCTTTGCGAATCACGGACTCGTAAATCTGGCCAGTGGTGAAATTATTGACTTTCTTCATCTTGGAACTGATGAAGCGCTCATAGTGTCCCAGATCCAGATCAGTCTCTGCGCCATCATCGGTCACAAAAACTTCGCCGTGCTGAAATGGACTCATGGTGCCCGGATCAACGTTGATATACGGATCCAGTTTGAGCATAGTGACTTTGAGGCCACGCGATTCGAGGATCGCGGCGAGAGAGGCAGCGGCGATGCCTTTGCCCAGTGAGGAGACTACGCCCCCCGTAACGAATACAAACTTGGTCATTGCAGAAGGTGCCGGACGGCACAAGCGGGAAATTCGAATTATACATCACTAAGGTGTAGTGATGCGAATTTGCCCGCGCCAAAATATCAGCACAAAATCCTGAATCAATATTTGCTGAATCAATACTGATCGAATACCTGTCAGGAATACCTGTCAGATACAGGACTCACGCAAAACCACCGCAGCGGCGTTATGGCTCCTTATCCCACCAAACAGGTACGACCTTCGTCGCCTTGCCTTGCCGGGGCAATTTTGCGTCAGTCCTAAGACATTGATCAGATGCTTATCAGATGTTAAGCAAAAATTTACATGACATAAATAAATTGCAATCTTGCAAAATTTTGAGCGCCGACACCATTAGATAATTCTTTTATTTCATTGCTGCGACGGATAAGTGAGGCGCTGACTCCGTATTGATCACCTTTCCACAAGTAACCCAGTTCGACCTCGCCAACGCCGTTTTTGACATGCAAAGGCTGAGTTGGCTGATGAAAATAGCCGCCTTGTATGGTCGCGTTATAAGCAACCGCTTTCAACTCCGTACGCAAATAAGCATAACTCGCGGCATGTGTCGGCAAGGTATTTAAATGCCCTGCCCTCATCAGTAATTCCGCACTGACATCTGTTTGTATATTACCCAAATGCAATTTTAATTTGGGTGCGATATCCATGCCGGATAATGGCAACAAGCGACCCGGCGACGCTTCCGCGGAGACAATCACGCCCCACTCGTTTCGCAATTGAGAATCCCAACCTTGCGGCAGAGGCTGCTGAATCAGTCTGTGCAGATTGGTCTGGGTCCATTTACCTCCGGCACAGGGCCCCAGACAGCCAACGTCCAGCCCCAGAGAAAAACTCCGGCCTGTCACATCGGTACTATCGCGAAAAATACCGGCATATAACCAGGCGGCATATGGATGATCAAAGCGTGACAACTGACTTGGCTGCAACTTGATATCCGAAGCAGTATAAAGATCCTGACCAATTCGCCAGCCATAACTGATGGACTGCATCGCTGATGCACTGACAACACTTCGCCCGATACGATTACCGCTGGTATAAAAACCATCATCCTTATTCATCAGCAGGCTGTCATTATCAATGTCGAGTTGCCAGGCGACCTTACCGACACTATTAACTTGTTTGTATTCCTGTATTGAAGGCAGAGCAATAACATCGGCAGCAACAGCATTCAGGCCACTCATACCAGTAAGGGCGCTGACCGCCAACAGAATTTTTTCAAAGGAGAAATGATCAGCAAACATATTCAACATCGTCGATTTCATTGATTTAATTTAATTTAAAGTTCAACAGCATATTCAGATGGCAGGCAATTTGAACGATTGAATCATCGCATGCACTGCGTCTGCTGTTGGCAAAGGAGACTCCATGGGAAGCAAGTGCCCCCCTGGCAATAGGACAAAATTCTTTCCCATTAACTTTTTCGTCGCCGTCATTCCAGCCTGACCGCACTCAATTGATTCCGTACCACCGACGAAACCGACAGGCATCGGAGGAGGTCTTCGAACCAGACGCCCGAGTCCGTGTGGCAATGTCAGATAAATAGCAGTCTCCACCTCACGGGTAAATTTTAATGTAACACCCTCAGGATGCGGCTTAAGGCCTGTATTGATATAGTCCCTCAACACTTCGGGAGGCCAGATGGCGAAGATTTCCTTGGAAGCGAAATGCTGGTAGGCCGCCTCAGCGTCTGGCCAAAGATGCCGTCTTTTTTCTGAAAAACGCGCAGGAGAAAACTTCTTATCAATATTCAACCATTTTGATATGCGTAACAACATCGCACGCCAGCCCGCCACTATGGGAGAGTCCAGTACAATAACCGAACGGACAAGATCAGGCCTGGCTCTGGCAGCCATCAACGATAAAATCCCCCCCAGAGAATGCCCCACCAGAATCACTGGCTGCTGGTAGCGAGCAGCCAGTGTATCAATCAGTTCCTGCACCAGAAATTTCCATCCATCCGTGACTGGATAGGCTGGATCATGTCCGACCATTTCAGTCACCTGGATCTCATAGTGTGGACGCAGGTGATCAAGAAAAACACGATATGTCCCTGAGGGGAAACTATTTCCATGCACGAAATGAATAAGGGGTTTATCAGTTTGATCGACCATATGAATAAGTTACATCACTGGCCGTACCAGTAACGTGCATGCTCCTGTCTGAATTGAGAAAACTGCAATGATGCGCCAAATTGTAATGTGATTGCACCAGCTTCGTCTGTTCTTAGACGTTTTATTCCAAAATCACCATAGCGGGTATACACCTCCGTTTTAGGATGATGATAGCGATTCAGATATCCCACCTGAAAAATTGCCAGAGATGGCTGCACTGCACTCAAAAAAGCGGATGTGGATGAAGTCCCACTACCGTGATGCGGCGCCAGCAACACGTCTGCCCGCAGTTTATCCGGAATGCTATTGACTAGTTCATCTTCCTGCACGGCCTCAATATCACCAGGGAGTAACATAGAATAAGCAGGGCCCGATACCTTCAGCAAACAACTTCGGGCGTTGGGTTTCCATTTCTGGCTATCGTAGCTTGCAGCCACCGGTTGCAGTACCTCAAAATGGACCCCATCCCAATCCCATTGTTGCCCCGCCTCACATCTCTGATGTTGACGTGATGACTGCACAATCCGGCTACTTTCTTGTAGCGAACTACTGACCAGATTCACCGATATCTGTCGCAAAATACTAAGCGCCCCACCGGAGTGGTCGTTGTCATTGTGCGACACCATCATCATATCCAGACCGTGAATGCCGCGTGCTTGCAGATAGGGAAGAATAATCCGGCTACCACTATCCGACTCGGCGGAATAAACAGGGCCGGTGTCGTACATCATTCGATGAGTGGCAGTTTCCAGCAATAGAGCCATGCCTTGCCCGACATCCAACGCAGTAACCCGGAACTCGCCCCGCGCAGGTGCCTGCGCAGGCTGAAACACGAGCGGCATCCAGCATAACAAACCCATCCAGCGCCAAGGCAAACCCGGAGGCGCCAATACCCAGCATGTTCCCAGCAATGCGAGCAAAAATACCCAGATCGACGGCAAAGGTGCAGTCCATGTCGCCCATGTGAATGTCGTCAATATGGTCAGGATATCGGCCAACCATGCCACGCAGAGATGCGCGAATTGCAGCATCCATACCGACATCGGCCCGGGCAAAATACTTCCCAGCAATGCCAATGGTGTGACCACAAAACTGATGAGAGGAATCGCGATCGCATTCGCAACCGGACTGATCAGTGATATCTGTCCGAATAACAACATCGTCAGTGGCACCAAACCAATCGTCACGGCATATTGCGTATGGGAGGCAGAACGCAGCAGTTTGACCAGCCTTTCCCTGAGATTTTGCGGCTCAGGCGCAGGAAAATAGCTACCCGCGGAAAAAAGTATCATGCCCACTGCAGCAAACGACAACCAGAACCCCGGCCACAATACCGCCCACGGATCGATCAATACCACCACACCCAAAGCCAAACACAAGACAGAAGAAAAACTGGTCGCACGACCAGCCCATAATGCAATAGCGACGACGATCAGCATATACATCGTTCGCTGTGCCGGCACACCAAAACCTGCCAAAGCGACATACAACACTGCCATGCCTGCGCCAGCCAGCGCAGCCACTTTTTGCGCCGGTAAATACAAAGGTAAATTCCGCCCAAGAAAAAAAGAATGTCGCCACAGAGAAAACATCAAGCCAGCAAATAACCCGGCGATCATCGTGATATGTAAACCTGAGATACTGACCAGATGCCCAATACCGGCACGGTTGAAAATAGACCAGTCTGATTGCGATATTTCTCGTTGATCTCCAACCACCAACGCAACCAGCACCCCTGCGTAAGGACTCCCAGGCAAGGCATCATGTATATGCTGGCGTAAATAATGACGACTACGCTCGATCATATTACCCGCACTCCAGACGAACGAGGTAATGCGCTGGTTCGGCTCAGTCTGAACAGCTTTGTGAACCACGCCCGTTGCCCTCAATTGCTGCTCCAGCAACCAGACTTCGTAATCAAATCCATGCGGGTTTAAATTACCGTGAGGACGTTTCAGGCGCACCGTGAATTGCCAGCGTTCGCCGGGTAACACATCAGCTTCTTTTCGTGACGCATCGAAAGCATCGGCGTACCAGGACAATGCGATTTTTGCCGGAAAATTTGCGATAGCTATCTCAGACATTGGCGCTGACATTGGCACTGACAGCACTTTTTCGACCGCAAAATTAAACCTGCGTCCCTGCTCCATTTGCAAGGGCAGGCTATCAATGGTTCCGATCAGGGTGATATCTTTATTTTCCCAACTCTGCGGCAAGGATTGGCGCAGATAATGATCCGCAAACAAACCAGCCCAAAGAAAACCCATCGCCATCGACAAGGCAGCGACTACCCCGGCACGCCAGATTTTTGACAGATGGATACGCAAAAGGACAAGGACGACAATCAGACAAACTGCCACGCCAATCAGCATTTGCCACGCTGGCAGCAAACCCGCCTGCATTTGCAATGCGCAAACACCCGCCACAAAAGCAATGACAGCCAAACGCATCAGCGCAGACTTCCCTGCATAGTTGCCGCCATTGCGGGCAAAGCCACCAAAGAATTGGCACGTATGGCAGAGGCCAGTGAAGTCATACTCATCCCTCGCAATTGCGCCAGCACCTCCGCAATACGCGGCAATTGCGCGGGTGAATTCATCTCTTCGCGAATCCAGCTCGGCGCAATATCAGGCGCATCGGTTTCCAGCACAAGACTATCCAAAGGCAACTCTGCAGCCAGACGGCGTATCTGCAATGCGCGAGAATATGTCATGGCACCTCCGAAACCCAGCTTAAACCCCAGATCAATAAAGGACATTGCTTGTTGTACGCTACCGTTGAATGCATGGGCGATACCGCCACGAACCTTGAAACGGCGTAAATGTTTAAGAATCATGTCTTGTGATTTGCGTACATGCAGCAAGACAGGAAGGTCAAAATCCCGGGCAATTTTTAATTGCTCAGTGTAGAAAAACTCTTGTTTCTCACGAAAAGGACTTTGAGTGAGTGCCGGAACAAAATAATCCAGTCCAATTTCACCAATCGCTACAAAACGACTCACATCAGGTGCCGCCATAACGCGCTCTACCTCCTTACGCAGCGACAGCAAATCGTTTTCATCCGACACAGGCACATACATGGGGTGTATTCCCAATGCGTAAAAACAGTCATCCCTCATTGCTGCCAAAGCAGCTACTGCTGAGAAATTACTCTTATGCACAGCCGGAATGACGATGGCAGATACTCCCGACTGTCTGGCGTTATCAGCGACAAGAGCAGATGAGCCAGCAAATTCAGCGGCATCTAAATGACAATGGGTATCGATCCACATGAGTAATTGATAGCAAAGGCTGCAAAAACAGCAAAAATATAGAGAACTTCCGCAAAGTTGTTACGGCAAGGAAAGGCGACGAAGACAATAAAGTTGGTACCGTTTGCCTACGACCAGAAGTCATAACGCCGCTGGAGGCGGTTTTGTGTAAGTCCTGTATCAAAAAAATCAAATAACAGAATAGCAGTATCTGCCTTCAGCCAGAGCAAAGTGACATCTATTTTTAATATCGATGCTATTTTTCTTGTCCTGATATGACCGATATATGGCAATTTTATTCCTATCGAGTGATATTCAACTTGCTATGCTTATACCGATACTGAGCTTACTGCCGGATGAAGTATCGACATCATCGATAACATTGCCCTCGCAGTAACTTTATTGACTATGCAATTGCTATTCCAAAACTCATCTCAGAAAGTCAAACCATGCTTGAAATTCGCCCACAGTGTGAACATTGCAACACCAAATTACCCGCCAATTCTACCTCTGCGCACATCTGCAGTTTTGAATGCACGTTTTGTACCGATTGCGTGACCACTATTCTTGGCAATGTATGTCCGAATTGCGGTGGCGGCTTTACAAAACGCCCTGTACGCCCATCGACCAACTGGAAAAATGGTAATTTTCTTGGAGAATATCCTGCCAGCGCCACCCCGAAATATCGGCCTGCAGATATCGCAGCACATGCTATTTTGGTAGCCCAAATAGGTAATTTGGCGCCGGAGGAAAGGTAACATCCGGCCATTGGCCTCAAATATCAACAACTTCGTTGACGATTCTTGATAACACCTATTCAGACGACATGCATAAGAACGTGTGAGAACGTGTACACTCTGCAAAGAAAATAATCGTTCATACTCTGCTTCACCAAGGCAAATATTATGTCCCAAACTGTCCTTAGCCCGCGCCACATCCTGACAGCGCTGATCGTTGTCTGCTTATGGGGAGTTAACTTTGTCGTTATCAAAATTGGCTTGAAAGGAATACCGCCATTCCTGATGGGCGCTTTACGCTTCATGTTAGTGGCATTTCCTGCTATTTTGTTTTTGCCACGGCCTAAAGTGCCATTGAAGTTACTGATCGCTTATGCCCTGACCATCAGCCTGGGTCAGTTTGCTTTTTTATTTTCGGCAATGGCTGTCGGTATGCCGGCCGGACTGGCATCGCTCGTATTACAAGCACAAGCCTTTTTTACCGTCGGCTTATCTGCTCTTGTATTCGGCGACAAATTACGTGCGGGTAATCTGATTGGCATGCTGGTTGCCAGTGCAGGCTTGCTCCTATTGGGTAGCAACAGCATTGCGGCCACTGGCAGTCAGGTGACAGTCGCTGGTTTTATCCTCACGATTTGCGGCGCGTTTTCTTGGGCAAGTGGTAACGTCATCAATAAAAAAATCGGCCCGACAGCCGTATTGAGCCTGGTTTCATGGAGTGCACTGATACCGATCATTCCCTTTTTGTTATTGTCGTGGTTGTTTGAAGGCGGCGAGATGATGGTGTATAGCCTTCAGCACATGAGCCTGTCTTCTGCTTTAACAATAGTCTATCTGGCAGGCGCTGCGACATTAATCGGCTATACATTATGGGGCAGATTACTCTCTAGCCTTCCCACTCACATGGTTGCACCGCTGACGCTGATGGTGCCAGTGATCGGCCTGAGCGCCGCCTGGATTTTGTTAGGGGAAGCATTGAATACTTTACAAATCGTCGGCGCACTGATCGTAATGACCGGCTTATTGATCAACGTATTTGGTACACGTGCATTTGACTGGATACGGCAAAAATTTGCCTAGGCAGTTGATGCTGCAATGATGGCGATATCAATGGCAATGAAAATCCAAACCATTTATTTTTTACTATTACCAGATACTTTATTGCTGGATCTGGCCGGTCCGGCAGATGCTTTTTTGTTTGCCAATCGTTATCAGGATAACGTCCGTTTTCGTCTGGCCTTCATCAGCCCATTACCAGACGTAACCTGCTCTGCGGGATTGCAACTGGGGCCACTACTCCCGTTACCAACATTCATGGAAGATGATGCCATTCTGGTGTTACCCGGATTGGTCGGCCAACACCTGAACTACAACTCACCTGCTGAGCAACAAGCGATCATCTGGCTACGTTCGCAATATCAATCACAGCGTCAATCACAGCACAGGCTGATCTGCATTTGCTCCGGCGCATTGCTGGCAGCTCATGCAGGTCTATTACGCAATCATCATGCAACAACGCATCATGATCATTGCCAGGATCTCTCGCAAATCGACAGTTCCATTTACGTCGAAGAAAATCGTATTTTTGTGGAGGATGGCAAAATCAGCACCAGTGCGGGCGTGACTGCCGGCATTGACCTCGTATTACATCTGATCAGTGATTTAGCAGATCCACTGACGGCGGCATCGGTTGCCCGCAACATGGTGGTGTATATGCGACGCAGCGGACATGACCCACAACTGTCTCCCTGGTTACAACACCGCAACCACCTGCACCCAGCCATTCACAAAGTTCAGAATGCCATTCTGAAAAATCCAGCGCAAAGCTGGAATCTAAGCAACCTGTCAGAGATAGCCTGCACCAGCAGCCGGCATCTGACACGATTATTCAAATTGCACAGCGGCATTTCAATTCAAGAGTATCTGACTGGATTACGCCTCTCGCTGGCAAAGCAATTATTGACAGAAACAACGCTGCCAATTGATTACGTTGCGCAAAAAGCCGGATTTGGCTCAACAAGACAATTCCGCAGAGTCTGGAATGCGATCTATCCATTCCCTCCTTCTGCTGCCGCCAAACAAATGCGCTGAACATATTATTCCGGATGATCTACACTGGTTGCTATACTGATGCTTCATTATTCATCCAGCAACAATCAATCAACGCCATATTGCTCTCCATATGACAAAAATCTGCCCAAAATGCCGCTATGTGCGCAAAGAATCCGATGACTGTCCTGAATGGCAATGCCCATCTTGTCAAATCGCCTATGTCAAAGCGGGTGATACTTCCCCGACCCACTTCACAACAACCAGAAAAAATGTAGCATCAACCAGCATTCAATCTGGCACATTCTGGAAATACCTTCTGATCGGATTAGTGCTCCTTGCTGTCAGTCTGCAAAGCTATTCCAGCTGGAAAAAGAAAAAAACATTTCTTGCCTCCATGCAAACCTCCACCGCACAGAACGGACAACCGCTGGTCGTTTTGTACGGCACCACTTGGTGTGGGTACTGTGCCGCCGCACGAGAATTTTTCAATGCCAACGGCATCCCCTTTAAAGATCTTGATGTAGAAAAAACAACCGAAGGTTACGAAGGACACAAAAATCTGGGCGGAGGCGGCGTACCCGTCATTACGATTGGCAGCGAAGTCGTTAAAGGCTATAACGAGGCAGGGTTGAAGCAAATACTGGCTCCGTGGATCAGAAAAACCTGAAATACTTCAATACCCAAATAAAAAACGAGCCGGTTGGCTCGTTTTTTACATCAACAAAATACAAAGACAAAAACAGAAACAGAACAAATCATGGATGGTTAAGCATTCACAATGTAAAGCTTATTCAGGATTTACAAACCTGTATGGGCAGCAATGAAAGCCTTCATCTGATTCACATCGGCCGCCATGACCTCAAAACGCTGCGGCAAATCTTCGATGCGTTCAAAGCCAGCTGGACGTTCAGCATCACGCCCCAGTGCCTCTTGTATTGTTTCATTAAACTTAGCAGGCAGAGCAGTTTCCAGAACAATCATCGGAACACCGGCCTGGATATGCTCCAGCGCGACCTTAATACCATCGGCAGTATGCGTATCAATCGTAATACCGTAGTTTTTCTCGACCTGGCGAATCGTCTGCAAGCGGTCTGCGTGTACCGATTTCCCGGATTCAAATCCAAACTGTGCCACTTTAGAAAACTCATCCCCGTCACTGCCGGGTTTGCCTGACAAATCAAAACCGCCTTCGGTTTCTACTTTTTTAAACAACGCTGCGACGCGCGCTGCATCACCATCCAGCAAATCAAAGATAAAACGCTCAAAATTAGAAGCTTTGGAAATATCCATCGACGGGCTTGTGGTGTGCCAGGTTTCGGCGGATTTACGCACACGATAAACACCCGTACGGAAAAACTCGTCCAAGACATCGTTTTCATTCGTTGCCACGACCAGCTTGTCAATCGGCAAACCCATCATGCGCGCAATATGACCGGCGCAAATATTGCCAAAATTACCGGATGGTACCGTGAAGGATACTTTTTGCTCATTACTCGTGGTTGCACTCAGATAGCCACGGAAGTAATACACCACCTGCGCCACGACCCTTGCCCAGTTAATCGAATTGACGGTGCCAATTTTTTGACGCTGCTTAAATTCAAGATCATTGGAAACAGCCTTGACCATATCCTGGCAATCATCAAACACACCTTCTACCGCAATATTGAAAATATTCGGGTCTTGCAAACTGAACATTTGTGCTGTCTGGAATGCACTCATTTTTTTATGTGGGGATAACATAAAAACGCGAATGCCCTTTTTGCCACGCATAGCATATTCAGCAGCACTCCCGGTATCACCAGACGTTGCGCCAAAAATATTCAGCTCAGCATGATGCTTTGCCAAAGTGTATTCGAACAGATTTCCCAGCAATTGCATGGCCATGTCTTTAAATGCCAGCGTCGGGCCATTCGACAGTGCCTGCAAAATCAGCTTGCGACCATTACTATCTTCCAGTACACGCAAAGGTGTAATCTGGGCGGCGTCTTCTTCTTTGCGTGCATTACGGTAAACCGTTGCCGTATAGGTTTTGTCGGTCAGTACTTTTAAATCTGCTTCTGGAATATCAGTAGCAAATTTTTTGAGAACTTCCAATGCCAGTTCAGCATAAGACAATGTGCGCCAGGCGTTCAGTTCTTCAGCGCTGACCTGTGGGTAGCTCGTCGGCAGATACAAACCGCCGTCCGGTGCAAGACCGCCTAACAGGATTTCGGAAAATTCTTGGGCTGCGGCATGTCCGCGAGTTGAAGCGTATTGCATAAAATGACAGGAAAAGGAGAGTTGGACGAATATTCTCTCTATTATATCGTCCTTACCGCTGCAAAACTTACGCAAATTTGGCGCACACGGGTTTTTAGAACGACTTCATTCGGTAATCACCCGCACCAAAAATACACTGGAAATCAATCTCACTCACAGAACTTAAGCAAAATGATCTCTTTTAAGGGTTGCTGACGAAGCCAGTACAGGTTTATACGGAGCTTGTACCTGTTTTTATTTAGCAATAAACCATTACGCCGTTGGGGCAGTTTTGTGCAATCTCTGACCCAGAGCGCCCCCACCGCCATTGATGATACTTAAGAAAATCGACTGACAAGAGAATCAGGCCAGCAGCAATACAAAAATTGCCGATATGGCCGCAATCCGATTCAATATGGTTAAACTTGAGAAAATTTATAGCGGCCAAGTGTGTAAGATCAAAAATCAATAGCCCTGTCAACGATGTATCACCACCAGCAATGCTTTTGCTTCGGTTTTCCCCACGTTTCGTATTGCATGATTTTTGTCTGCCTCATATCTGGCTGTTGCGCCGGTTTTCAGCTTTTTCCGCATACTATCAACCTCTATCTCCACACTCCCCTGCAACACCGTCAGATGTTCAGTTGCTCCAGGATCATGCGAATTCGATACCAAGGCACCTCCCGGCGACAGCGTCAACTCGTACCACTCATATTTACCCGCCAGCTCCATAGGCCCAAGTATGCGCAAGACGTAGCCAGCGTGTTCACCCGGCAACGTCGGCGTCTCATGCGCTTCCAGCAAGCGTATCGGGTCTGATTTACGCTCCTCAGAAGACAATAACTCCGCCATGCTGACGCCCAATGCATTCGCCAGTCTCCATGCAACAGCAATTGTCGGATTTGCCTTCTCTCTCTCGATTTGAGACAACATTGATTTCGACACGCCAGCGGTTCTCGACAAATCTTCCAGCGTGAGACCCCGCTCAAGCCTGAGCTTTTGCAAAGTAGCACCGACTTCCGGCGGGGTGTTCGATAAAATTTTTTTCATAAAGAGTCTTGCACCGCTAAAAAAGTACGATTAATATTCGATATATCGAATTTAAGTTCTACATATCGAAATTTCTTTCAATCAAAGAAATTTAATCACATCAGTGTAACAGGTAAGCCCTGTCACCACAGAGAATCAGGAGATCAAGATGAGCCACAGCACATCCAGAACACACTTTATCAACTCACTTGCTGACAACCTCAGCACCTTACGTGCACAGGGTCTGTATAAACCAGAGCGCGTCATCGCCTCACGGCAGGGAGCCGAAGTTACTTGCGATGATGGCCGCCATCTTATTAATCTGTGCGCCAATAATTATCTGGGCTTATCTGGTGATGAATCGATGGTGCAGGCATCGATCGCCGCTACAGAAAAATTTGGCTACGGACTCTCTTCCGTGCGCTTCATCTGCGGGACACAAACAGTTCATAAGGAGCTGGAAAAGGCGATTGCCGGGTTTCTGGGAACAGAAGACTGCATCTTGTATGCAGCAGCATTTGATGCCAATGGCGGCGTATTCGAACCCTTATTTGACGAAAACGATGCCATCATTTCGGACGCTCTGAACCATGCGTCGATTATTGATGGAATACGCCTATGCAAAGCTGAACGTTTTCGCTACACACACAACGACATGGCAGACCTGGAAACACAATTACAGGCTGCTGCAGGGAAGCGACACCGCATCATCGTTACCGATGGGGTATTTTCAATGGATGGCACCATCGCACAACTCGATCGTATTTGCGATCTGGCAGATCAATACGATGCATTAGTCATGATTGACGAATGTCATGCTTCAGGCTTCATGGGGAAAACCGGACGTGGTACGCATGAGCATCATCATGTGATGGGGCGCATTGATATCATTACAGGAACGCTGGGCAAAGCCCTGGGCGGCGCCATGGGAGGGTTTACCGCCGGACGCAAAGAAGTTATTGATACGCTGCGCCAAAAATCACGCCCCTATTTATTCTCCAACACATTGGCACCCTCCATTGCAGGCGCATCCTTGTCTGTATTACAGCGACTGGCTGCCTCAACCGAACTGCGCGATCGTTTACAAGCCAACACAGAGCATTTCCGGCATGACATTGCAGCTCTGGGATTCACCATCAAACCCGGCACACATCCCGTCGTTCCAGTCATGCTGTTTGATGCGCACATTGCACAACAATTCGCTGCTCGCTTATATGAACTCGGCGTGCTGGTCACAGGTTTCTTTTATCCCGTCGTACCCATGGGGCAAGCACGTGTACGCGTACAACTCTCGGCTGCACATACAACAGAGCAACTGAATACTGCACTGAACGCCTTTGCACAAGCCGGCCGCGAATTGAAGCTGATTAAATAAGAAAGTACATTATGGAAAAAATTCTTGTTATCGGTGCCAATGGTCAGATCGGCAGCGAACTGACTGAGGCGCTGGCATTGCAATATGGTGAAGATCAAGTCATCGCAGCAGATATCTCGCCCGCCAGCCTTTACGGAGCAAAACACTATGCAGTGATTGATGTGCTGAATGCAGCACGACTGGCAGAAGTCATTGAGCAACATCAGATAACCCAGGTCTATCAACTGGCAGCATTGCTGTCTGCGACAGGAGAAAAAGCGCCACTGAAGGCTTGGGAACTGAACATGACTGGTTTACTCAACATTCTGGAACTGGCAAGAGTCCGTGGAGAAGCAGGAAAACCCTTGAAGATTTTCTGGCCGTCTTCGATTGCTGCGTTCGGACCTAATACACCAGCAGTCGACACGCCGCAGTACACGGTAATGGACCCTAGCACCATCTATGGTATCAGCAAGCTAGCCGGGGAACGGCTATGCGAATACTACTTCGACAAATACGGTGTTGATGTCCGCAGCATACGTTATCCGGGGATCATCAGCTATAAATCCCCTCCTGGCGGCGGAACGACTGACTACGCGATCGCGATTTTTCATGCTGCCTTGCGCGGTGAAACCTACTCCTGTTTTTTGGAAGCAAGTACAACGCTCCCCATGATCTATATGCCGGATGCGATCCGTGCCACCATCGCACTCATGGAGGCACCAAGCGCCCATTTAACGGTACGTTCATCGTATAACGTTGCTGGTCTGAGCTTTAATCCACGGGAATTAGCACTTGCAATCAAACAAAATTTGCCAGATTTCCAAATAGACTACGAGCCAGACAGTCGTCAGGCAATTGCAGCCAGTTGGCCACAAAGCTTGGATGATTCGCAAGCGCAGGCAGATTGGTCTTGGAAACCCAAAGTCGGGTTACAGGAAATGGTCGAAGATATGCTGAAAAATATCGCTACCCAAACCACGCCATTAGAAAAAGCCGCCTGAACACAGTAGCGCACTACTGACGACTGCCCGTAACACCAAAGCAGCCAACGACCGCAATCAGGTCGCTGGCTGCTTTTTGTGATGAACCATAAGAAAATAAGAGACAAAAGGTGACAAGATGGACATGCGTGTTTTTGAGTTATTTAAAATTGGCATCGGCCCTTCCAGCTCCCATACGGTAGGCCCCATGCTGGCAGCTCGCCGTTTTTTATTGGAAGTGCCAGAACTGATCAAGGCAAGCCGAGTGCAGGTATCGTTATACGGATCACTGGCACTGACAGGGATAGGACACGCGACGGACAAAGCTGCGATTTTGGGGTTGATGGGCGAAACACCTCAGGATCTGATCCCAGAATCTGTTGAAGGAAAACTCGCCACACTGCACAACACAGGCACATTACGCTTATTAGGTGAATACCAGGTTCCATTTTCTGCCACAAGCGATATTGTCTGGCATAAGCAAGAAGTATTACCTGGCCATCCGAACGGAATCAAACTAACCCTGTATCGGCATGATGGCAGCCAAACCGAACAAATTTACTACTCAACCGGTGGCGGATTTATCTACTCAGCCGAAGAGCTGACACAAGCTTCGGGCGCACAGCCCTCTTCTGCAACAACTTTGCCCTACCCATTTGCGACAATGGCAGAATTACTGGCTCACGGAGAACGCAGCGGCCTGTCCATTAGCGACATGCTGCGCGCAAACGAACTGATTCATTGTACCGACCAGGAACTCAACACAGGTCTGGATAAAATCTGGTCAGTCATGAAACACTGTATAACCCGTGGCTTACAACTATCTGGCGAACTCCCCGGGGGTCTGCACGTAAAACGCCGCGCCGCCGATTTGTGGCGAACAGCCAACCAGACTGCGGATGTGCTGCCACATGACGGCATGCATCGCGTCAGTCTGTATGCGATGGCTGTTAACGAAGAAAATGCCGCCGGTGGACGTGTTGTAACAGCACCGACCAATGGTGCTGCCGGCATCATTCCTGCTGTATTGCGGTATTACGCCGAAGACTGCAAACCCAGCCATCCTGAGCAGGGAATCCGCCATTTCTTAATGACAGCCTCTGCTATCGGCATGTTATGCAAAAAGAATGCATCAATTTCTGGTGCGGAAGTCGGATGTCAAGGGGAAGTCGGTGTTGCTTGCGCTATGGCCGCAGCAGGATTAACTGCCGCACTTGGCGGCACGAATGCGCAGATAGAATCAGCAGCTGAAATCGGAATAGAACATCATCTGGGCATGACCTGCGATCCTATCGGCGGACTGGTGCAGATTCCCTGCATAGAACGCAACGGCATGGGAGCAGTCAAGGCCATCACTGCCGCCTCCCTGGCGCTGCGCAGCGATGGAACACATCAGGTGTCTCTCGACGAAGTAATAGAAACCATGCGTCAGACCGGTGCTGACATGCAAGCAAAATACAAAGAAACTTCGCTCGGCGGACTGGCTATTCATGTAGTGACAGTCAACCACACGGCCTGCTGACACATTATAAAAATCATCGATAAAAATTACGGCTGCAAAGTAAATCGCTTATCACCTGTCTGCCAAAGGAAAAAAGCCCACGTATCAGCCAGATCCGTCACTGGATCCGGCTTCCAGGCTCCATTAAAATCCGAGCGAAACAGCACGGGCTTTTGCTTATTGGCACTGATTACTTGTAATTTTGCGGCAAATTTTGCAGACATCCATGCTGGCGCGCCATTTTCAGCTATCGTGGCATTAATCAACATCGCTGGATAACGCCCACCTTCGCGCGCGGCCTCGTAAGCCGTTACTGGCAACGAGGATTTGATCATTCTTTTCTCGGCAGAACGCTTTCCCTTACCTACCGTATTACCTGCTACGGTACCTATGGATTTATCAGACAGAACTGGCGATGGCATCCCCTCAGTCACCATATTCCATCCTTGCGCGGCAGCAAACAAATCTGGCCTGCGTACAATAGCCAATGCAACATGGTCTTTACCAGGCGTATTTTCTTGTACAACGAGCTTTTTGGCATTGGTATAGCCTTCTCTGATCAGATATTCGGCAACAGAAATTAACTCTCCAGCCCTGTCAACAGAGGATGGCTGTGCTGATTTTTTTTTCGGCGCCTTTGTTGACTTTGCCGTTGATTTCACTCCAGATGGCACCTCATTTTCAAGCAATGTAGCGACAATGCCGCCCTGCTCCAGCCAAGCCAACTGCAATGGATTGTAACGCGCCAATTTAGCCACCCCGCTGCCACGCTCGACCTGCAATAAAGTGACATGCTGCCCGCTCAACTCCATGTTTTGTGGCAACAGCAGGTTCAAGGTCAATGATTGATTGTCGGCCGCAATAAAACTGACCTGACGGTGGATAAATCGATGAAAACCCAAGGCACTTGCCTGTATCACTTCAGCATTTTTAATTTGTCCGCCCGGCAATACGCGGTACGACAAAGGCGCCTGATTGGGAGCATCCAGAACAATGACGGCGCCCTCAGTCTCAGAGTCAGCAAGCAACTGACTGATACGTCCGTCGTGGGGCAAGATCAGTTCTTCTTTTTTATTACTTGCCGTATCAATTTTGAACAATTTACTCATCCCACCGTGAGCAGCATGCAGATACAAAACTCCTTTTGACGGCGCGAGATTCAACAATTCATCTTTGCCCGAAGGCAAAACCTCTTTAGCACTGCTCATTTGCGGCTTTTTTAAATCCAATTGAAGCACAGCGCCATTGGCATTTTTTTTCGTCGACAACAAGTAAAGCTGATCTGCCATCAACGCCATATCCCTTACTTTGTCAGCCGGCGCTATCACGCGCTGCCAAGGACTTGCTGCCCCTTTTAATTGTGCTGTTTGAATCAGATATACGCTGCGCTCACCAGTACTCCCATGCTTCACCTCTGCCAACATAAAATCTGAACCTGGACGAGAATGAATTTGCAATCTATCGCCTGCGACAAATTTGCGCTGCTTGCTTAATCCCGGCCCAATCACACCCTGATCTTCTTCCTGGTACTGGCCTACTATATGCTGCCAAAGGCTTCCGTCGGTCGCATCACCCCGCATTGCTGCGCGTCGGTAATACACGGCACTGGCATCGGCACGCCAGCCAATTTCTGTCGCTATGCCAGCAACTTTGTCGAGTTGATCCTTCAATACAATGGCATCAGATGTGCGGATGATTTTCAGTGTCAATGGGCTGCGAGCAGGCATAGTCTGGCGCGATACAGCCTCAGAAGAAGTAAGGGAAACAGATCGAGAAACTGCAATAGCAACCAGACTGGCATCTGGTGCGGGAGTGAAAAAATGCAGTTGCTCCCCTTTCTCAGTCAGATACAACAAACGCTCCGCGCCCGTCGCAGCAACACGCGCAAACAAGCGCGTCCTGCTATCTGCATCAGTGCGGCTATAAAACTGCATGCCGCGTATTTCAAACAAACGCTCTGCGCCAGAATGGCTGCGATTGAGCATGCGCAGACTTTGCAACAAAGCCTCACGTCCATTAATCCGGCGCAAGACCTGATTACTGAAATCAGTTTGCCTTTTAAACCAGGCACGCACATCGGGATCACCCATCGATTGCAAGATCTGATAGGGATCATCGGCTACATCAGGCTCTGCTGGTTGAATAGCTATTGAGGCTGAAACAAGACGCTGCGGCATACGCGGATAATCCCCAAACGCCTGTAACTGCGCCTTGGCCTGCAACGGCGACAAAGACAACAAAGGCAACAAAATAAAGGCAAATAAAAGCCTCCATCCCTTCCATTGTTCTACCCAGCGCTGAAACTGACTGCTCATTTTCTCTCCCAGAGATTGCCTCTCTCAAACATCTCACTCAAATATTTGATTTTCATTTTTCGTGCTTCACATGCCATTCAGCTCACTACATACATGACACGTGTCTTGCCACATACACTCAGAAGTAGTCGAACGTAAATAAAGTGCGCGTGAGCAACACAGACCTACCGGCACCACAGTCTCTTTTTATCACACAATCGTGCAACACCTGCGCACAGCACGTTACAGCTCATCCCTGATGAAAGACGCTCATCTATCTGTTTTTACGCTTCATCGCAGATCCATAGCGAGCGAAGTCAAATCACTCTACAGTGCATCCATACACACATGTACAACGTCAGCAACACCTGTTCATCCCACATATCATCGGAAAACCATCATGACCTATTCCCGCACATCACCGAGTCTTTCACTACGCAACAGAAAAAACCTGATGCACTCATTCATAGCAGCAATCATTGGTATCGCGACGGCAATCTGCTTTTCCATCCCATATTCTGTATCGCAAAAAACACCATCAGCTACCATCGAGACGGTGCATATTTTTGGAAAGAAAATGAATCCCGAGCAAAAAATGGCATTTGACCTTGAGCAATCAGGTAACACCATACAAACCGTTATCATCACCAGCCATCGTATGAGCGCTGAAGAAAAACTGGCTCTGGATCAGCAACAGAAAATTGCAACAACATCAATGAATACAATCTATCGTAATAGAGAAACTTACTTACAATAAAAAGCCACAATTATTTGTATAGTATTTATAATTCATTTCTTGTCGGCGAAAAAAACACATTTTGCTTGTCGACCACCACTTCAATAGCAGGCAATTATGTTAAAAAAATCGCTACTCTTCTGCGCACTGTTAAGTTCTATGCTGGCTATCGTTGCTTTCAGCGAGCAGTTTAATGCTATGGCAGCTATCTCAATCCCGCAAGGACAGCAGGAAAAGTCCATCACTGGCTCGAATCAGGAATCGACAACCACGACTAATCCACCAAGCGCGCTGCAATTTGATCGTGGTGGCGTAGACCGTGCTTCGGTGCATTTGCAGATACTGCAGCAGTCAAATACGCATTTCTCAGACAACACGTCGACTAAAAAACCAAATGCCTATGACAAAAAGGCGCAGATCAAAGCTCCAAACAATTCCTGAATTCCTTATCCAGCACTAATAAACGCCACTCATCTGCCTTCCAGCGTCTGCCAAGCAGCAATCAATTGAGTGCGAATAAATCTTTTTTGTCGTCAGATGGCCGCCCTGTCGATGCGTTTACTCAAAATCACCGAAGTGGATGTCTGCCTAACACCATCCTGAGCACCGATTTGATCCAGTAAACGATCCAGCATCTCAGTGTTTGCACAGCGCAGAGTCAGCATATAGTCGATTGCACCGCTGACAGCACATAAAGTCTCCGTTTCAGGCAGTTGTTGCAGAAACCGAATCAGCGCCGGAGCATATTTGGCTTCAACAGATAATCCCACATAAGCCCGCACCATTGGTTGAACCAGCTTCTGGTTCAACTTCAAGCCATAGCCGGCAATGACACCTCGCTTTTCCAATGCCGCAATGCGCGCAATGATCGTCGTACGTGCTACTCCTATTTTCTTGGCAATGGTGGTCACTGGCAAACGAGCGTTATCCATCAATAACGCGAGGATATTATTATCAACGGCATCTAATTCTGGCCTCATATCGACTTTATATAAAAAATATTCGTCATATTGTATTAAAAAAATACAATATGACGTTATTTTGCTCTCTATTATCTGACAAAACTTCAGCTTAGACTGTTCTCCAGACGCACTCACTTTTTTGGAGATATAGCATGGCAACGAAACTGATACTTCTTGGCGCAGGCAAAATCGGCGACGCCATTCTCAATCTGCTCTCACACAGCGGCGACTACGACATCACTGTCGCTGACCGGGATCCGGAACGCCTTCAATTTGTTGCGCAGGCAAATTTTCCGAACACACGCATCGTACAGGCCGATCTCAGTGACAAAACAACGGTCACACGACTGATTGATGGCAATAGAGTGGCAATGTCTGCTTGTCCTTATTTTTTAACCCCTGTTATCGCTGGTGCCGCACGCGAAGCCAACTCCCATTATTTCGACCTGACCGAAGATGTGGAGAGTACCCGCGTGGTCAAATTACTCGCGGAGGGTGCAGACTGTGCCTTCGTCCCGCAATGCGGCTTGGCACCGGGATTCATCTCTATCGTTGCCAATGATGTGGCAAAACGCTTCGATACCCTGCGCGATGTCAGCATGCGGGTCGGCGCCCTACCGACTTTCCCTAACAATGCACTGAAATACAATCTAACCTGGAGTACCGATGGCCTGATCAATGAATACTGCAATCCCTGCGAAGCGATTGTGGATGGTGAATTGCGCGAAACTGCGGCACTGGAAGAAATTGAACATTTCTCGCTGGATGGTATCGACTATGAGGCATTCAACACCTCGGGTGGTCTCGGCACACTATGCGAAAGCCTGCAAGGTAAAGTGCAGAATCTGAACTACAAAACGGTCCGTTATCCTGGCCACCGCGACATCGTTAAAATGCTGATCCGCGACCTGCAACTGGGCAAACTGGAGCGCCGTCCTATCCTGAAAGAAGTGATGGAAACTGCGATCCCGATGACCAAGCAAGACGTGGTACTGGTATTCGTGAGCGTAGTCGGCATGCGCGATGGTCGCTTGGAGCAGGAATCCTATGCTAAGAAAATCTATGCCCAGCAAGTGAACGGCCAATTACTATCTGCAATCCAGCTGACAACTGCCTCCGGCATCTGTGCCATGGTTGATCTGGTGGTAACAGGAAAACTGCCGCAACATGGGTTGGTACGTCAGGAGCAAGCGGTTCTGTCAGAATTTCTGAATAACCGTTTTGGTCAGTATTACGCAATCTGAGCTGTCTGAGCGATCAAACCTCTTTTTTGATGCAGTTTTTCGTCATTCAAACGCATGCAACACTGCACCATAAAGATAATAGAGCGCAATCCCTCAGTCTTCAGAGGCCAGGCAAGATGAAGTTCCCGGTAATAACATCGTGCCACCACAAAATCATGAGATCAATATGACAAACTTATCCTTCCAAGAACTGTTGAGTCAACTCGGCGTTCAACTTGCCGACTATCAGGGCGATGCCATACAGAGTATTTCACCTATTGATCGCAAACCTCTGGTCAGCCTGCGTGCGGATTCCGCCAGTGAAGTGCAGGTGCGTATCGCTAAAGCGCATGCAGCCTACCTACAATGGCGTAGCATTCCGGCACCGCGTCGTGGCGAACTGGTACGCCTGTTTGGTGAAGAACTGCGCACGCACAAAGCCGCACTCGGCCAGTTAGTCACCATGGAAGCAGGCAAAATCCTGCAAGAAGGCTTAGGCGAAGTACAGGAAATGATCGATATCTGCGATTTCGCAGTCGGTCTGTCGCGCCAGTTATACGGCCTGACGATTGCATCGGAACGTCCAGGTCACCGCATGATGGAACAATGGCATCCGGTCGGTGTGGTTGGCGTCATTTCTGCATTCAACTTCCCGGTCGCAGTATGGGCCTGGAATGCCGCACTGGCTTTTGTCTGCGGTGATAGCGTAGTCTGGAAACCGTCTGAAAAAACCCCGCTGACCGCGATTGCGACCCACGCCTTATTCATGAAAGCGGTGACCCGCTTTGGCAGCGATGCGCCAACTGGTCTGGCCGAGCTGATTATAGGTGGCCGCGACAGCGGCGCGCAGATGGTCGAGGACAAACGGATTGCGCTAGTCAGCGCCACCGGCAGCACCCGCATGGGTAAACAAGTGGCTGAAGTGTGTGCCCGCCGCCTGACCCGCACCATCCTTGAACTAGGCGGCAATAACGCGATGATCGTGGCACCAAGTGCAGATTTGGAAATGGCCGTACGCGCCATTACCTTCTCAGCCGTAGGTACTGCAGGCCAGCGTTGCACAACACTGCGCCGTTTATTCGTACACGACAGCATTTACGACACCCTGGTACCGCGCCTGAAAAAAATCTATGCCGGGCTGCCAGTCGGCAATCCACTCGAAAAATCCACGCTGGTTGGCCCATTGATCGATGCTGCCTCTTACGATGCGATGCAAAGCAGTCTGGCCGTCGCCAAACCAGAACAAGGTCAGGTATTTGGCGGCGAACGCGTAACAGTTGCAGGCTGTGAAGCGGCCTATTATGTGCGGCCGGCACTGGTTGAAATGCCGACCCAGACCACAAGCATGCATCATGAAACTTTCGCGCCCATCATGTACATCGTGCGTTACAGCGACCTGGATCAGGCGATAGACTGGAATAACGAAGTGCCGCAAGGCTTATCTTCATCCATCTTTACGACCGATATGCGTGAAGCGGAACGTTTTGTTTCAGCTACTGGCAGCGATTGTGGCATCGCCAACGTCAACATCGGTCCATCCGGCGCTGAGATTGGTGGCGCATTCGGCGGCGAAAAAGATACCGGCGGTGGCCGTGAATCCGGCTCCGATGCATGGAAAGCCTATATGCGCCGCACGACCAATACCTTCAATTACAGCCATGCGCTGCCACTAGCCCAAGGAATCAGCTTCGATATCTGACACTTCGCCAACACATGAACCGTTGGGGCTCTGTGGACAATCTCAGCAATACCATCAGCTGATGTGGAGCCACAAAGCCCCCCCCCTCCTTGTGGCCCTCTGCAACAGAAAAGCCCAAGCACAACGACGTAACAAAGTTCGGCGTATCATGTGGCATTCGATACACTTCCCATTTTTAATGAGTACCAATCAACCTCAACGCAGCCTCGATGGCATCACTCTGGAGTCGATATTGTCGCAACTAGTGGACACATATGGATGGAGTGGACTGACACAAAGAATCGATTTGCGCTGCTTCAGCCATGAGCCAAGTATCAAATCAAGCCTGAAATTTTTGCGCAAAACGCCATGGGCAAGGACAAAAGTTGAACAACTTTATCTGCATGGGAAAGCACCAGATGCGCCAGATACAGATTAATCCTGAGTAAATCTGCATCGACAGATGCCTGATGATCAAGCTACTTTCTCACTGACTTTTCAAAAAAGCCTATTACCTGACAGATTCAGTCAAGTTTGCTATACTTGATAAAAATGCTCAACAACTCAGGGCATTCGGAATTTTAGTTGATGCATCAGCGGAGTCAAAGTATGCGCCTTACCACCAAAGGACGTTTTGCAGTTACGGCGATGATTGATCTGGCCTTGCGCCAGGACAAGGGTCCTGTGACGCTTGCAGGCATCAGTCAACGTCAGGATATCTCTCTGTCATACCTGGAGCAATTATTTGGCAAGCTGCGTCGCCATGAAATCGTTGAGTCGGTGCGTGGTCCCGGAGGAGGCTATAATCTTGCCCGCCAGGCTCAGCACGTGACTGTTGCTGACATTATTATTGCTGTCGATGAGCCTTTGGATGCAACGCAATGCGGCGGCAAGGGAAGCTGTCATGGAAGCGATATTGACAACGGACTGCACTGCATGACACATGACTTATGGGCGACACTGAATGCCAAAATGGTAGATTATCTGGATTCAGTCTCCTTGCAGGATCTGGTCAATCAGCAAAAACAGAAAACCTCGGAAAACCAAGTAGTTGTCATGCATCAATCGCATGCCTCGCACACTGCTTCTTGAATATTTGGAGTCTTGAATGAACGCCCCTCTTGAACAAAGTTTGCTGGACACACTGAAGTCTCCGCATTTCCCTATTTATATGGATTATTCTGCTACCACGCCGGTCGATCCGCGTGTTGCTGACAAAATGATCCCATTTCTGCGCGCTCAATTTGGCAATCCTGCATCACGTAGCCATATGTATGGCTGGGATGCAGAAGCTGCGGTAGAAGAAGCACGTGGCAATGTTGCTGCCCTGGTCAACGCTGATTCGCGCGAAATCATCTGGACTTCTGGCGCAACAGAGAGCAACAACCTCGCCTTGAAGGGTGCTGCCAATTTCTATAAGGCCAAAGGCAAGCACCTCATCACCGTAAAGACAGAACACAAAGCAGTACTGGATACTGTACGCGAACTGGAGCGACAAGGCTTTGAGGCCACTTATCTGCAACCTCAGGATAATGGCCTGATCACGATTGAACAACTTAAAGAAGCGATTCGTCCAGATACCATATTGATCTCGGTCATGTGGGTCAATAACGAGATTGGTGTGATTCAACCCATCGCAGAAATTGGCGAACTGTGCCGTGAAAAAGGCATCGTATTTCATTCCGATGCCGCGCAAGCCACTGGCAAAGTCGAAATTGATCTGGAAAAAGTCAAAGTAGATCTGGTTTCCTTCTCAGCTCACAAATCTTATGGCCCGAAAGGCATAGGCGCTTTGTATATCCGCCGCAAACCACGTGTTCGCCTCGAAGCGCAAATGCACGGTGGCGGCCACGAGCGTGGCTTCCGCTCAGGCACACTGGCACCACATCAATGCGTAGGCATGGGTGAAGCTTTCCGCATCGCTAAAGAAGAAATGCAAAGCGAACTGGCGCATATCCGCGCTATGCGTGATCGTCTTGCGACTGGATTGAAAGAAATTGAAGAAACATATGTGAATGGCGACATGGATCATCGCGTCCCGCATAATCTGAATGTCAGCTTCAATTATGTCGAAGGCGAATCCCTGATTATGGCGATCAAAGACATTGCCGTATCGTCCGGCTCAGCCTGTACTTCAGCTAGTCTGGAGCCGTCTTATGTTTTGCGTGCTTTGGGCCGCAGCGATGAATTGGCTCATAGCTCCATACGTTTTACCATTGGGCGCTTTACAACAGAAGAAGACATTGATTTCACCATTCAATTATTGAAATCAAAAGTAGAGAAATTGCGCGAATTGTCACCGCTGTGGGACATGTACAAAGATGGCATTGACATCTCCACAATACAGTGGGCAGCCCACTAATTAAGAAGATAACAGGCTGGTGATACTTCATCAGCAAAACAAACGCAAAGAACAGACAGGAGCATCATCATGGCTTACTCAGAAAAAGTTTTAGATCACTACGAAAATCCACGTAATGTAGGTGCCTTTGAAAAAGGTGATGATTCAGTTGGCACCGGTATGGTGGGAGCACCAGCCTGTGGCGACGTCATGAAGTTACAAATCAAGGTCGGTGCTGATGGCGTTATTGAAGATGCGAAGTTTAAAACTTATGGTTGCGGCTCTGCTATTGCATCATCTTCTTTGGTAACCGAGTGGGTGAAAGGCAAAACGCTGGATCAGGCACTTGAAATCAAAAATACGGCGATCGCTGAAGAACTCGCATTGCCACCAGTCAAAATTCACTGCTCGATTCTGGCTGAAGATGCAATCAAAGCGGCAGTTCTTGATTACAAAAACAAGCATAGCGCCTGATAACGATATCATCGTGTTTTTTGCACGACATGAAGATTTGACGTAGTAAGGATGGGGAACACCATGGCAATCACACTCACAGAAAAAGCAGCAAAACATGTTTCTCGCTATATGGAGCGGCGCGGTAAAGGTATTGGCCTACGCTTTGGCGTTCGTACAACCGGCTGCTCTGGCATGGCATACAAATTAGAATATGTTGATGAGATGGGCGGCGATGACCAGGTGTTCGAGTCACACGGTGTCAAGGTTTTCGTAGATCCAAAAAGTTTGCCCTATATTGACGGCACTGAACTTGATTTTGCTCGCGAAGGGCTTAATGAAGGCTTTAAATTTTATAACCCGAACGTCAAAGACGAGTGCGGCTGCGGTGAAAGCTTCCGTATTTAAATTCCAGAGAAACCGCCAGGAACCAGCAGATGCAAAATCATTTTGAGCTATTCCAGCTACCGCAACAGTTTACGCTGGATATGGCTCAGCTGGATTCTGCCTATCGGGAAGTACAGAGCAAAGTTCATCCAGACAAATTCGTCCAAGCAAGCGAGAGCGAAAAACGCGTTGCCATGCAATGGGCAACGCGTGCCAATGAAGCGTATCAGACACTTAAAAAACCTCTGAAACGTGCTCGCTATCTGTGTGAATTACAGGGTGTGGATTTGCAAACCGAATCAAACACCAGCATGCCGGCAGCTTTCTTAATGCAGCAAATGGAGTGGCGTGAGGCATTCGAGGATGCACGTCATGACAATAATATTTCGGCGTTAATGTCGCTTGAAAAAGAACTGCATAGCGCCTTAAAAACACAATTGCAGCAAATCAGCACAACACTCGATGCGCATGATTATGCTTCTGCAGCACAACAAATCCGCACCTGCATGTTTTTAGAAAAATTCATCGCTGATATTGTTGCATTGGAAGAGTAAGTCCGAATAACCAGGCGCAGTCATTTGCGCATAATTTGTTGATGGTTTTCCATCCACCACATATCACACCATGGCATTACTGCAGATTTCAGAACCTGGCATGTCCACCGCCCCTCACCAGCACAGACTGGCAGTAGGTATTGATCTTGGCACCACCAACTCTCTGGTCGCCACTGTACGCAATAGCATTCCAGAAGTATTAAATGACGAAGAAGGTCGACCTTTATTGCCGTCTGTCGTGCGCTATCTGCCTAATGGTCATGCGCACATTGGCTTCAAAGCGCAGGCAGAACAAAGCAACGACCCCAAAAACACCATCGCATCAGTCAAGCGCTTCATGGGGCGTGGCCTGAAAGACATCGCCTATGCTGAAAATCTACCCTATGATTTTCACGACGAACCCGGCATGGTTCAACTCAAGACTATCGCAGGCATTAAAAGTCCGGTTGAAGTCTCAGCACAAATTTTAGCGACCCTTCGCCAACAGGCTGAAGATGCGCTTGGTGACGATCTGGTTGGCGCGGTCATCACAGTTCCTGCTTACTTTGACGATGCACAGCGACAAGCCACCAAAGATGCTGCCAAACTTGCTGGCCTGAATGTGCTGCGTTTATTGAATGAACCAACTGCCGCAGCAATTGCTTATGGGCTGGATAACGCCTCTGAAGGCACGTATGCTGTATATGATCTGGGTGGAGGAACCTTTGATATATCCATATTGAAAATGAGCAAAGGGGTATTTGAGGTGTTGTCGACCGGTGGTGACTCTGCACTCGGCGGCGACGATTTCGATCATCGTTTATTCTGCTGGATTTTACAAGAGTCCAAACTCGCGCCCTTGTCGGATGAGGATACCAGCGTATTGATGGTAAAAGCCAGAGAAGCCAAAGAAATACTCTCCAGCAAACCCAGCACTTATATAGATGCCAAACTGAGCTCAGGTGAAAGCGTTCACCTCCAGGTTACAGCTACACAGTTTGCGGAAATAACACAAAATCTTGTCGTCAAGACCATCACTCCATGCCGCAAAGCTTTACGGGATGCCGACCTATCTTCAGATGACATTGATGGCGTAGTACTGGTCGGTGGTGCAACACGTATGCCGCATGTACGTAAAGCAGTCGGAGATTTTTTCCAGACCACACCTCTGGCAAACATCGACCCGGATAAAGTGGTGGCGCTCGGTGCAGCAATTCAAGCCAACCTACTTGCTGGAAATCGCGCGCCGGGTGATGACTGGTTATTACTGGATGTGATACCGCTTTCTCTTGGGGTAGAAACAATGGGAGGACTTGCTGAAAAAGTCATTCCCCGCAACTCGACTATTCCTTGCGCAAGAGCACAAGAGTTCACCACATTCAAAGACGGTCAGACTGCAATGGCAATTCATGTTGTTCAGGGTGAACGCGAACTTGTCAGCGACTGTCGTTCACTCGCCCGCTTTGAATTACGTGGCATTCCGCCGATGGCCGCCGGTGCAGCACGCATACGTATTACCTACCAGGTTGATGCCGATGGTTTATTGTCAGTATCAGCCCGCGAGCTGCGCTCAGGAGTTGAAGCAGCCATCACGGTAAAACCTTCGTATGGTCTTGCAGATGACGACATTACACGTATGCTGCAGGACTCCTTCAGTTCCGCAGATGCAGATATGCAACAAAGAGCATTGCGCGAAGAACAGGTGGAAGCAGAAAGAATCTTGCTCGCAACACAATCGGCACTGCAGGCAGATCGTCACTTGATCAGTGATCAGGAGTTTTCTGACATCCAACAATTAATGGCAAGCGTTACGACTCTTTCGACACAATCTGACCATCAGGCATTGCATCATGCCATCACAGCGCTAGCTCAAGGCACGGAAGAATTTGCTGCGCGTCGCATGGATCAAAGTGTACGCAGCGCGCTGGCTGGAAAAAAATTGGACGACATCGCCTAAACCATTTTCAAGAACAGAGATTACCATGCCACAAATTATTGTTTTGCCACATCCTCAGCTTTGCCCGGAAGGCACTGTCATTGATGCAGAGGAAGGAAAATCCCTCTGCGAAGCACTGGTGGAAAGCGATGTTGAAATCGAACACGCTTGTGAGATGTCCTGCGCCTGCACTACCTGTCACGTAGTCATCCGTGAAGGTTTCGGTTCACTCAATGAGTCAACAGAAGAAGAAGAAGATCTGCTGGATGCAGCCTGGGGGCTGGAATCCACATCACGTTTATCCTGTCAGGTAAAACTGGGCAAACAAGATATTACGATCGAAATTCCAAAATACACCATCAATCACGCACGCGAGCATCATTAATTTCGTAAGGACAGAAAATGAAATGGACCGACACACACCGCATTGCGGAAGCCCTGTACGACAAATATCCTGATGTGGATCCAATTTCTGTCCGTTTTACTGATTTACACAACTGGATTGTAGACCTCGAAGAATTTGATGATGATCACTCTCGTGGCGGTGAAAAAATTCTTGAGGCGATACAAATGGCGTGGATAGAAGAGACAAAATAAAATATCGATTCTCTTCCTTAGCTGGCAACACACATGTTGCACAGAAATAACTATTACTGCAGATTCATTTCTTGCTGAAATACCAAAAACCTTTTAGTATTTTAGGGGTACTGGCTTATCTCGCCTTTTATACGGATGATTGGCTGTCATCTATATCCACGTCTGACCATGATGATTGTTTGAGCCGGGGGTAACACCACTTGACCTTGGCACGTTGACTGACAAGTGATGCACAAGGATCTTGCAATGCGGTTTAGATACTTCTTATCTGCTATTCGCAGTCGAATTACGCTGAGACTTGCGATTATTCTCGCCGTCGTATTTGGTTTAACTGTACCGTCTGCCATTCTTATTCCGTATCACTTACGCAGCATAGAGACTGCTGCCCGCGTCAAAAATACAGAAGACCATAACCGCCTGGTTGAAATTCTCTCTGTCATTCTGAGTGAGCCCTTATGGCAAATCACGCCTGAAATCGCCAACATTTCCAGCGAAGTGGTGTATTCCGACCCGCGCGTAGCCACGATAGAAGTCATCACCCTTCCCGATCACAAAGAATTTATTAAAAATGACATTCGTCTCAAAATGCAGAAAGGGCCATTCACTACAATGGCTCGTGAAATCAAGCATGGCGGACAGATCATTGGCGAAGTCCGGCTCACTCTGGCGGAAGACTTATTACAGGAAAATCTCGCTTCCGATTTTCGTCGTTATGTAATGACAGCTGTATTGTCACTCATTCTGGCAATTATTTTTATCCTGATGGTATTGCAGTGGCGCCTTGTACAGCCAGTACGCATGTTGATGGATGAGTCAGATCGACTGGCTAACGGTGAGCTGAATGATCCTATTGCGCTCAACCGCGAAGATGAATTAGGACACCTGGCAAATAGTCTCGAAGCAACTCGCCAAGCGCTGAAGCACTCATTCGGCGAGCTTGAAATTAAAAATCAGCAACTGCTGGAATATTCAGGCACGCTTGAATCCAAGGTCAGACAACGCACTCAAGAGTTGGAAACCGTTAATCATAATCTGGAAGCCGCCCTGCATAACGTCAATTCTGCGCAAACAGAATTGGCAAGAGTCGAACGCATGGCAGCATTAGGTTCGATGGTGGCTGGCGTCGCGCACGAACTCAATACACCGCTGGGGAATTGCCTGCTAGTTGCCAGCACTTTAGAAGATGAAACGAAGCAACTGATGAAAATGGTCGAGGATGGGCAGATACGTCGTTCAGACCTCAGTCGCTATGCATCAACAGCGCTCGACTCGACGAAATTACTCATGCGAGGACTACAGCAATCAGCACATCTGGTTGGCGACTTTAAGCAAGTAGCCGTTGATCAGTCCAGCGCACAACGTCGCCGTTTTGGATTATTGGTTGTACTTCAAGAACTCTCTGCCCTGCTTCATTCCAGCCTGAAAAAAACACCTTACACGCTAGAACTTGATATTCCCGATAACATTCAGCTTGATAGCTATCCTGGGCTCTTGGGTCAGGTCTTTACCAACTTGGTGAATAATGCCGTTGCGCACGGATTAGATGGCATGAGCGAAGGTCACATGTGTTGCTCCGCAGAGCTTGCTGGTGAGTATGTATTAATCCACTTTAAAGACAATGGTAAAGGTATTCCTCCGGAAATCATCAATCGGATCTTTGAACCATTCTTTACTACTAAATTTGGTCAGGGTGGCAGCGGCCTTGGACTGAGTATTACCTTCAATATCGTGACTAACGTACTTGGAGGAACGATTCATCCATCAAGCACCGTGGGGCAAGGTACGTGTTTTGAAATCAAGTTGCCATTGGTTGCCCCCGGGGATCCGGAGGCTAGCGATCCTCTGTTAAATAATAGTTAAGCTCAACGCACTACAGAATCGCCACTACAATCAGTCACAACGGCAGATTGGCACAGACCACCGCACATTAAGAGATAAGAATCGTTTAGGCTTTAGTAAGTCACGCGTGTCGGTTATACTAGAGGGTTAGACTTCAGCTCCACTCAACATCATCATGCGCCAATACCTCGACTTTATGCGCCATGTCCAAGAACATGGTACACGCAAAACTGACCGCACCGGCACCGGCACGGTTTCTGTATTCGGCTACCAGATGCGCTTTGACCTGAATCAGGGATTTCCGTTGGTAACCACAAAAAAAATCCACCTGAAATCCATCGTCCATGAATTAATCTGGTTTCTGGCTGGCTCCACCAATATCAAATACCTGAAAGACCATGGCGTCTCTATCTGGGACGAGTGGGCCGATGCCGATGGCAACCTTGGTCCTGTCTATGGTTCACAATGGCGTAGTTGGCCAACGCCAGATGGTGGACATATTGATCAGATCAAACAACTGATCGAACAAATAAAAAACAATCCGGACTCGCGCCGCCTGATCGTATCAGCATGGAACGTCGCAGACATCCCGCAAATGAAACTGCCGCCCTGCCATGCCATGTTTCAGTTTTATGTAGCAGATGGTAAGTTATCATGCCAACTTTATCAGCGCAGCGCCGATATTTTTCTCGGCGTACCATTTAACATTGCATCCTATGCAATGTTAACGCACATGGTTGCCCAACAAACAGGATTGCAAGTCGGTGAATTTATCTGGACTGGTGGAGATTGCCACTTGTATAGCAATCATATGGATCAGGTAGCGGAACAATTATCAAGAGCAAGCTATCCATTACCTGAGCTAGTGATTCACGGCAAACCAGAATCAATTTTTGATTACAAATATGAAGATTTTGAAGTGATCAACTATCAATTCCACCCCCACATCAAAGCACCCGTTGCTGTTTGATTTATCAGAGTCATTGCCATGTCATTTTTAACGATTATCGTTGCCACGGATCGTGAGCGCGGTATTGGTATAAACAATACCCTTCCCTGGCATCTGCCGGAAGACCTCGCACACTTCAAACGAACAACCAGCGGTCATACGATCATCATGGGGCGAAAAACTTTTGACTCGATTGGCCGAGCGCTTCCTCAGCGTCGCAATATCGTCATCACCCGTAATTCAGAGTGGAAGCACGATGGCGTTGATACATTTACATCGATTGATGATGCGCTGAAATCACTTGGGAGCGATCAGGCTTTCATTATTGGTGGCGCAGAAATTTATGCGCAAACTTTACCTTTGGCAGATCAACTGATTGTGACTGAAGTAGATCAGACATTTTCGTGCGATGCGTTTTTTCCCCTCATTGACCCTGCTCGATGGCAGGAAACCAGTAGGGAAACGCATTTTTCAGAAACAAAAAATTTGCATTATGCATTTGTTACATACAAAAATTTGAGGAGCAATTAATGTCTGGAGACGGCTTTCACGTACACGGCCCACATGATCACGAACTGGAGCATGCCGCTCATGGCAATGACGATTTTGCCAGCAAAATTGCAGTCATGACTGCAATTATGGCGACGGTTGGCGCTTTGTTTGGGTATGAGGGCGGCGCAACACAAAACGATGCAGCCATGTTCAAAAATAATGCTGCGATCAAAAAAACTGAAGCATCCAACCAGTGGAACTTTTATCAATCAAAATCTAACAAACAAAATCTGGCGGAATTAGCCATGGTATTGCCGGGTGTGGATATTGAAAAATATAAATCCGAAGTCAGTCGCTACAAATCTGAAAAAGAAGAAATCAAGAAAAAAGCAGAAGAGCTGGAAGCAGAAGCAGTGAAATGGGAGCATGAATCAGAGGCATCTCTTCATCAGCATCACCGCTGGGCGCAAGCAATGACAGGCGTGCAAATTGCGATTTCTCTTGCTGCCATTACATTGTTGACGAAGAAAAAATGGTTACAATTTGCTTCTTACGGAGTGGCTGGTATTGGTGTAGCGTTGGCAGGATTAGCATGGTTCCATATTTAATCCACGGAATTAATATGAAAAAAATACTTACCATCTTCTTTGTAGCAGCCGCTGGTATGGCACAAGCGCAGACATCAGACTTTGTTCATCTGGTGCCAGCACAATATTTACCAAAAGATGTCAACTTCTCGATTGGAGCGGTTGCCTTATCGTTGCCCAAATACTCGGGTTCGGATGAGCGACGTGCAGCAGTCTATCCGCTATTTGATGCACAATGGAAAAACGGTGCTTTCTTCAGTGCATTTAATGGGCTAGGCTACAATTTCTCAAAAAATCCCAGCATACAATACGGATTAAGGATGTCGCTTGAAGCGGCCAGAGATGAATCCCGCTCATCCAAACTGAATGGCTTGGGCGACGTCAATACAACACTGGAGCCTGGTGCTTTTTTTAATTACTCCATCAACCAGAACTACTCATTAGTATCCTCAGTCAGATATGGATCAGGAGTTGATCACAATGGTTTGCGCATTGGATTTGGAGGTATCGTCACCACGGCATTAAATAGCCAGCATCGTCTGTCAGCAATTTTGGGAGCCAATTGGAGCAATACGTCTTACGTACAGTCGTACTACGGCGTCAATGCCAGCCAGTCGGTAGCAAGTGGCTATAGTCAGTTCGCACCATCATCAGGCATCAGTGATGTCAAAATTGGCGCTAGCTGGCACTGGAATGTGGATACTAACTGGTCGCTCACCACAGGTGCATCAATGACACGACTGACTGGTGACGCTGGTAAGAGCCCATTCGTTTTCCAGAAAAATCCCGTCACCGTTTTTTCGTCAGCAAACTATCGCTTCTGATGTAAATTAATCTTGATATCGCTGGAATACCTTCTGCTAAGAGCACGCATGTCGTGCTCTTTGTGTTTTTACATACAACATAAGCACAACCATCGTCATTCAATTCTGACGTGCCAAGATCTACATAGACAATAGACTTTTAATCACATCTGAATTGTCATCGACATCACACCGGAACAGATATGTGACAAGTGCATGAAATCTCTACATTCATCATCAATTTAGGCGTATTTTTTCACATTATCACCCACATATCTGAGAGAATTCGATTTTTGAATTTTTCGGCGCGCAAGCGGTTACCAAACTTGCCCAGGCGTCTCCCTTGTTTTACGCTTTTTTGGAGACATCCATGAAATTCCGCTTTCCCATCGTCATCATTGACGAAGATTTCCGTTCCGAAAATACTTCCGGCCTTGGCATTCGAGCACTTGCTGATGCTATGGAAAAAGAAGGTATGGAAGTTTTGGGTGTTACCAGCTATGGTGACTTATCTCAATTCGCGCAGCAACAATCCCGCGCCTCCGCTTTTATCCTGTCGATCGACGATGAAGAATTTGGTGATGGCACCGACGAAGAAACTGATTACGCATTAAAGTCTCTGCGTGCCTTTGTCGAAGAAATTCGCTATAAGAATGCAGACATTCCGATTTATCTGTATGGCGAAACACGCACCTCACGCCATATCCCAAATGACATCCTGCGCGAACTGCATGGCTTCATCCATATGTTTGAAGACACTCCGGAGTTTGTCGCACGCCATATTATTCGTGAAGCCAAGTCCTACCTTGATAGCCTGGCTCCTCCGTTCTTCCGCGCACTTGTACACTACGCCAATGATGGCTCTTATTCCTGGCATTGCCCCGGCCACTCAGGCGGCGTGGCTTTCCTGAAATCGCCTATCGGCCAGATGTTCCATCAGTTTTTCGGCGAAAACATGCTGCGTGCCGACGTGTGTAACGCGGTGGAAGAACTCGGTCAGTTGCTCGATCATACGGGCCCGGTCGCTGCATCCGAGCGCAATGCTGCACGCATTTTCAATGCCGATCATTGCTATTTCGTCACCAACGGCACGTCGACCTCGAACAAGATGGTATGGCATTCCACTGTTGCGCCCGGCGACATCGTGGTCGTTGATCGCAACTGCCATAAATCGATTTTGCATTCGATTATTATGTGCGGCGCGATTCCGGTTTTCCTGATGCCAACCCGCAATCACCTTGGCATTATCGGCCCGATTCCGCTGGAAGAATTCAGCATGGAAAGCATACGTCGGAAAATCGAGGCAAATCCCTTTGCACGCGAAGCTAAAAATAAAAAACCACGCATTCTGACCATCACTCAATCGACTTACGACGGCGTGCTGTACAACGTCGAAGTGCTGAAAAATATGCTGGACGGCGAAATCGACACCCTGCACTTCGACGAAGCGTGGCTGCCTCACGCCACTTTCCATGACTTCTACAAAGACATGCATGCGATAGGCAAAGATCGCCCGCGCGCCAAGCAATCCATGATTTTCTCAACGCAATCGACACATAAATTGCTGGCAGGGATTTCTCAGGCATCTCAGATTCTGGTGCGCGAATCAGAATCCCGCAAACTGGATAAAGATAGTTTCAATGAAGCCTATCTGATGCATACTTCAACGTCTCCACAATACTCTATCATTGCGTCTTGCGACGTTGCCGCTGCAATGATGGAAGCCCCAGGGGGGACGGCGTTAGTAGAAGAATCTATTCTGGAAGCACTGGATTTCCGCCGTGCCATGCGCAAAGTTGATCAGGAATGGGGCAAAGACTGGTGGTTTCAGGTCTGGGGACCAGAAGAATTCGCTGCTGATGGCATAGGGTCACGTGAAGACTGGATTATTCGTGCAGAAGACGATTGGCACGGCTTTGGCAATCTCGCATCTGGCTTCAATATGCTTGATCCAATTAAAGCAACAATCGTCACTCCCGGCTTATCACTGGAAGGACAGTTTGGAGAAACCGGCATTCCAGCATCCATCGTGACTAAATACCTTGCAGAACATGGTGTGATCGTCGAAAAATGCGGCCTTTACTCTTTCTTCATCATGTTTACCATCGGCATCACTAAAGGCCGCTGGAACACACTACTGACTGCTTTGCAGCAGTTTAAAGATGATTATGATAAAAACCATCCAATGTGGCGCATTTTGCCAGAATTTGCTGCGGCGAATCCACGCTACGAAGGTGTAGGATTGCGAGATTTGTGTCAGGGAATTCATGAAGCCTACAAAGGACATGACGTAGCGCGACTGACAACTGAGATGTATCTGTCTGACATGCAACCTGCGATGAAACCTTCTGATGCATTTGCAATGATGGCGCATCGTGAAATTGAACGTGTGTCGATTGATGAACTGGAAGGTCGTGTAACGGCTATCTTATTGACACCATATCCACCAGGCATTCCCTTGCTGATTCCTGGTGAACGGTTCAATCGCACCATTGTCGATTATCTGAAATTTGTACGCGACTTTAATGAACGTTTCCCTGGATTTGAAACAGACTGTCATGGTCTGGTGAAAGCAGAAGTCGACGGGAAACGCGGCTATTTCGTTGACTGTGTGAAGCTCTCTGCGGAACAAGCAAAGTAAACCTTATCGCACATTAGTATTTGGCATTCTTTGATCATTGATACTGGAAATGCCGCGATCCTTATAAGATGGCGGCATTTTTTATCATTTTTCAGCCGATTGAATCTAAAGTTCGACACAAAATCTAATTTATACCGTCTACTTCGACCTACGTCGGCCTACATCTGCTCATTCAAATTCAGATGCTGTTGCTCAGCAAATGTCTTTAACAATGCCTGAGCGCCATCAAAATCATAATCTTCAATCAGACTTGCCATTTTTGCGTATTGCCCTCCCATGGCGGAGCGCAACAGCGTCTCATTCTTTATCAACGTATCACCGCTTGCAAAATCATCTGTTTCTAGCTGATGCGCTAGCTGACGGCAAACAGTAATCAGCGCATCTGCATCAATCTCAGACAATATGATTGGTGAGGTGGATACAATTTCCTGTACTTGCGGAAAGTGCTCGTCAATAGCATCATTCAATGCCTTTAGAGGAAGGCTGATCTCCGTGAGTAAGTCATCGATCTCTGGCAAAGCTATCCGATTCCTTGCTGCCGACTCCAATTTCTCTGCCTGAGCACGGATTTCAGCAGCACCGATCTGTGCGGACACTCCCTTCAGCGTATGCGCCAGACGTTCTGCCGTTACATAATCGAATACAGCAAGAGCATCCTTCATTTGTGGAACAAACCCTTCCTGACCATGAGCAAATTTCTTCAATAATGAGTGAAATAATTCTTTTCTACCCATAGCAAGACGCAACCCAGTGGCAGTATCAAGACCTGGTATCTGAATACTGCTATCCAGGGTCAACTGATCTGGATTTGCAGCCAGTACTTCAGCTGCATGCGCTCGCTGCGCTTGATGGTAACGTACCCACAAACGCAATTTGGCCCAGAGATTATCGGGATCAATTGGTTTTGCAATATGGTCATTCATTCCCGCTTGCAAGCACCGTTCACGATCGCCAGACATCGCATTCGCCGTCATCGCGACAATCGGCAAATGCACAAATTGCGTCAACTTACGGATTTCCTGAGTTGCAGTGATGCCATCCATCACGGGCATCTGCATATCCATCAACACCATATCGTAATAGTGTGAATCACCATGTCGGTTCAGCATATCAATCGCAATCAAGCCATTCCCCGCGACGTCAACTTTGAGCCCCACCTCTGTCAGCAACGCTGTCGCCACTTCCTGATTCAGTTCATTATCTTCAACCAGTAATATCCGTGCACCAGCGATTTCGTTGAAGCTGATATTGAGTTCGGAGGATTGAGTCCCCACAGGAAAATCGGGCAACACGCCGTTCATCATCCGCATCACTGTCTCAAACAACAAGGATGAAGTAACCGGCTTAATCAACACCCCCTCAATACCGACATCGCCAGCAGTCCGCATGACATCATCACGGCCATAAGCAGTGATCATGATCAGATGTGGTGCTTTGTCGGATAGATGACGACGAATTTCTTTTGCCGTTGCAATGCCATCCATATCTGGCATCTGCCAATCCAGGAACACCACTTCATACGGGTTATTTTCCTCAACTGCTCGCAGAATTTCGGCAACACCCTCGGCACCACTGGATACGGCTGAAACGACAAAAGTCATACTGCGCAATAAATCACAGATGACATCCCGCGCATATTCGTTATCATCAATGACCAATACCCGGCGGTCACGCAGATCAGGTGATGGCAACAAGAGCCTGGTCTTTTCAACTCCACGATCAAGCCTTGCAGAAAACCAAAATACAGAACCTTTGCCCACCTCGCTTTGTACACCTACCGTGCCGCCCATCATTTCTGCAAGCTGTTTTGAAATGGCGAGCCCAAGGCCAGTCCCACCATATTTACGCGTCGTGGATGTATCTGCCTGTTCAAAACTCTTGAATAAACGACTGAGCTGCTCCTCATCAATGCCAATACCTGAGTCTTTGACAGAAAAATTGAGTAATACCTGTTGCTCCGTATTTTCCAGAACGGATATCCTTACAGCGACCTCGCCAGCTTCAGTAAATTTAATAGCATTATTGAAGTAGTTAATTAATATCTGTCCCACCCGCAATGGATCACCGATCAGGCTACGCGGCACGTCGTCATCAATGTCGATAATAAATTCAAGACCTTTCGCTGCAGCCTTTTCTGCAATCAGAGAAGACACATTATCAAGAACGGCATCCAGTTCAAAATTGATGTGCTCCACCACCATTTTACCCGCCTCAATTTTGGATAAATCGAGAATGTCATTAATAATGCCAAGCAAATGCTGACTGGACGATTGTATCTTTCTCACATAATCCATTTGCCGAGCAGACAATTCCGTTTTCATGACCAGATGCGACATACCAATGATTGCATTCATCGGCGTGCGAATTTCATGACTCATGTTCGCCAAAAAGTCTGACTTTGTTCTGACCGCGGTTTCAGCCAATGCCTTGGCATGACGTATTTGTTCGATTGCAGCACGCTCGGCAGTAATGTCATCAATAACCCACACGGTACCTTTTGCGTGATCATGAACATCCACCGCAGTACCAGTCAAACGTGCCCAGAACTGAGTGCCGTCTCGACGCACCAGCGCCTGATCGCGCCGATGTACTTCTCCACGCCAAATTTGCTCGTATGCCCCACCAATATCTACATCTCGCGCCACCTCATCGACATACAAGACATCGGTCGTCTGACCAATCAAGCTACCGAATGACCACTCCAGCATTTCATGAAGGCGACGGTTAGCACGAAGAATGATCCGATCAGAAATGAGAGCAATGCCTGAGTTTGCAGTATTAAAAATCGCCTGCTGTTCATCGTTTGCCAATCTCAGCGCTTCCGCCGCTTGACGTTCATAAGTAATATCTTCAACGATAACAACAACTCCCTTGTTGAGATCAGATGAATCAACGGAGCGGCAAGACATGCGCGCCCAGAACTGTGTTCCATCTTTGCGAATAAGAGCCTGCTCTCTGCTATCTATTTCTCCGCGCCCCAAACGAGAATAAACTTGCTTACCTATATCAACAAAGGTGGCGTCATCTGCAAACCAGATGCGGGTCAACCGACCAATCTGTTCACCAAACGCATATCCAAACATCTCATCCATCTGATGATTTGCACGAATGATGGTACGGTTTTTCAGTAAAACAATGCCAGCGGTAGCAGAGTCAAACAACGCATTTTGCTCCTGAACGGCAATATTCAGTTCAGTAGTGCGACTTTCCACCAATTGTTCCAGATGTTGCCTGTAGCGCTCAAGCTCAACACTCATCGTCTTTTTTTCAGTCACATCCTCTTTGATAGCGAGATAGTGTGTGATGACGCCATCCTCTTGCCTTATCGGGGCAATGTTGGCAAATTCAATATATTCACTGCCATCTTTACGACGATTAATTAACTCGCCGCTCCAGGAATGCCCCTGCGATAAGCTTGCCCACATCTCGTCATAATTTTTTTGCGGTGTTTGTCCAGATTTTAATAATCGTGGATTTTTATGCAGTGCCTCATCACGGCTATACCCGGTAGTACGAACAAAAGCTTCATTGACGTATTCGATCTGCGCATCCAAGTTAGTAATAACAATGCTGGTTGGACTCTGCTCCGCAGCCAGAAATAATTTACGTAACTGTGCTTCCTGTTGTTTTCTTAATGTGACATCTTCTTTAATAGCGACGTAATGGGTAATTTCGCCATCCGACTGCCGTAGAGGAACAATAATGGCTGCCTCAATAATTTCATTGCCATGCCGATTGCGATTGATGAACTCCCCCTTCCAGACATGCCCCTGAACTAAGGTTGCCCACATTTGCTGATAGGTTGATTCAGGAGTTTTACCCGACTTCAACATACGCGGCGTCTGACCTATCGCTTGCTCTCGTTCATAGCCGGTGTTTTTAGTGAAAGCGTCATTGACATATTCAATCTTGCATTCCAGATCAGTAATCAATACGGAATTAGGGCTCTGCTCAATCGCCAAGGATAATTTACGGATATCGGATGCCGTCTTTTTTTCTGTAGTGATGTCACGCCATACTCCCACCAGATAGTCGCGGTTTTTCTGGCGAATGACGCGAACACTGACACGTACATCAATCACGTCACCATTTTTCTTTTTCAGCTGGTTTTCAAACTTGGCACTACCATTCGTTTGAATATCATGTGTCACCGCAACCATGTGCGCCATATCGCGATGAATCTGCGTCTGCGGTAAAGACATTGTCAGCATTTCTTCGCGGCTGTAACCCAAAGTCCGGCAGCTGGCATCATTGACCGCGATAAAACGCAAGGTTTCCATATCAATCAGATCGATCGCATCAGGAGCCTCTGTAATCACGGCATCGAGCAACGCTTTGCGATCACGCTCTCGCAAGACGACTCTTCTGCGCTCGATCGCAGTGCTCATCTGTGTTGCAACAGCTTTCAGTAACGCATGTTCTTCATCTGTGAAGATATGAGGTGCTGCGGCGCGATCATTATCTGTCATGCGATGGCAAACGCAGATATACATAGCTTCGCCATCTATGCCCACAAATTCTTCTCTCATTCCCTGGGCAATACCAGCACCACAAGGGTTATCTGTATCGGTTTTTGGCACCATTGAACAAAGAAGCAATTCAGGTTCACGCATTGCCACCAACAGACGTGCTGCGACCGAATCATACATCCGCTCAATCTCAAGATCATCATGACTGACAATATTAAGAATATCAAAAAGGCATGATAATTGCCCCATTCTGGCATTTAACTCTGTTTGAGCGCCCAAGTGCGCCAGAATCGTTTCTCTGAAACGAACTACAGAAAATGCGAGTCCTCGCAAAATGCTGCGAGAATCATGTGCTGCCGCCTCAACCACAGATAACGTAGCAGGATTCAGTTCACCTTTAGTCAAATCATCTAATGTTGATGTTAACGCGAGAAGTCGCTTGGTCAGGATCTTTATCACTACGATCCAGAGAGAAATTAAAACAAGGATCAGCCCCATTCCTAACAATATATTTTGAACCGCATGTCGCTCAAAGGTCTGCTCACGCTCTTCATTGCGCTGTGCAGCTTTGTCGGTAATCGCCTTCACTATGTGGCGTGTATGTTCGGAAAAGGAGAGGTAACGAGTCGCGGCTTCATAGGCGCTTTGCAATGCACCTGGCGGATTAATTGCCGCCAAATCTGTCGCCTGTATGATAAAACGCTGATATTCCGAGAAATCCCTGTAGGTATCTTTAAAATCCTCAGGGCTTTCGGCATTGGATAGCACTGGCAGTCTTTTCTCAAGCCGCGTCATTCGCTCAACGACTTGTGAATGAAGTAAGTAGACTTCTGCTTCGGACAATTGGCCGCTTGTGGCCTTATTGAGAGTATCGCCTACCAGTAGTTGAACTGCCGTAGCTTCCTGATTAAATTCAGCTACCAGACGTACCGTTTGTAAATCAGTGTTTTGCGCGGAGCTAACAGCTAAATGATCTTGTCGTAATTTGCTATAGGAAATAAAATTTAACGCCCCCGTCACCACTGCGACCAACGCAACGGGAAGAAAAAAAATCAGTAAATACGGTGAAATTCTGGCGTTTAGTCGTTTCATTATTCATTGAACCGCAGCAAATCATTCCATTGTGTGGGCAAAATACTGGCTACATATTCAAAACCTGCGTCACCTTTTGGTAAAAATATCACTAAGGTTCCTTCTTTGGGAAAATATCCCATTAAGTCCATCAGGTTGGGCGCGTGTGCAATCAATAATCTATTCTGGTGCTCATTCACTGGCTGACTTAACAAAAACCGCGTGTTATTCAAAATGGGGTTTTTCTGCTCGGTAGTCAGATTTGCCGTGTACATCAATTTTTCATCGACGACGTAGGTTATGCCCGGTAACGCTGCCGCCGCCGTATCTTTCACCCTGCATAGGGGGCTAATCCGAATTTCACCTAGTGGAATACGTGCTTTACGAAGGCTCTCTCCAATTTTGATAGCCTGCTTGCGCCCTTCGTCATTCAACGGCCGTTGAGTTGAACAATCATTCAGATCAACATTGGGGAAACGATCAGGGCGGGTGTTATCGGTTGTACCGTGCCTCAAATACAAAACGAAACCACCGCGTTTTAACCTGGATATAAGTTCTCTACTTGCCGCAACCTCATTAAAAACATGAGCAGAAACAGAAGATGACGCTTCGGAACTGGCGCTACCTTGTGCATAAACAGTCACAAAACTGGTGGAGATGCACATTAGCAAACCTACTAAAATTCTCATCAACATGATTTACTCACCCAGACTCACTGGATCAGCAAAACGAATCGCAATATCAGAAAACTCATCAAGACAAGATAAGAATGCGTCCACCACATCAGGATCAAAATGTGAGCCTTTACCCTCAACGATAATCGCAGTTGCTTTTTCAATTGGCATTGATGACTTGTATACACGTCGACATGTCAGCGCATCAAATACGTCTGCCAGTGCCATTAAGCGCGCAGCGGCAGGAATGGCATCGCCAGCGAGACCCGCTGGATAACCCGAACCATCCCATTTTTCGTGGTGGCCCAATGCGATTTCATTTGCCACTTCTAAAAATGCAAATGCCCCTTGCGCCTGATTTGCCGTCACGCTATCTGCCGCTGCCATTGCATCTGCCATCGCCTTTTTGATGGCGTGTGAGCCGATTTCAGCATGTGTTTTCATGATCTCAAACTCCTCAGGAGTAAGGCGACCTGGCTTTAACAATATGGCGTCTGGAATACCTACCTTACCAATATCATGTAACGGAGCCGCTTTAATGACCATTCCCGAACGATTGCCACTTAAAGCATCACAAAAGCGCTCATGCTGCGCCAATTTATGCACCAAAAGCTCAACGTAGGCCTGAGTCCTCACAATATGATGACCAGTCTCGTTGTCTCTCGCCTCCGCGAGACAAGCCAATGCCCGTACACTCAAATCCTGTATCAGCAAGTTTTCACGCATGCGGCGAGCAACCTCGCGTTCCAGCCAATCGTTTTCTGCGGCAAGGCGGTCACGTGCATGCTTAAGTTCCAGCTGAGTCCTGACCCTGGCCAGCACAATCGACGGCACAAACGGTTTAGTGATGTAATCAACCGCCCCCACTTCAAGCCCATGCTCCTCATTATCAGAACCCGTCATCGCCGTAATGAATATCACTGGAATATTGTGCGTGACGGAGTCTTGACGTAATTGTCGCAAGACTTCGTAGCCGTCCATGACAGGCATCATCACGTCCAGCAGAATAAGGTCGGGTTTGGGCTCGGTATGCGCGGCACGTAATGCGCGCTCTCCGGAATTGGCTGCCCGGACATGATAAACAGGTCTGAGGAGTTCACCCAGAATGGTCAGGTTTTGCGGGGTATCATCAACGATCAAAACGGTGTAAGGCGCCGTTTCGTCGGTTAACTCAACGTGAGAATTATTCTCTGCCATAGTTTTGCTCTCTGAATGAAGCGACATCATAGCGTGAATCAAATTGACTGTATTTTGCTTTTGGGCAATAAAAAGACGAACTAACAAAATTTAATAATTCAAAACAAAACTGACGATGCCATAACATTAACATCATAAAAACAACTTGTTACGCTACTTTCAATATATTTTTATTATGGACAGAATGCTTGTCAGCGATGTGAAAGTTGTTTCGAGATACAATCGATTACAAACAATATTCAGATAATGGAAATTTCATGGGCGATGTGTCAGGGTTAATGCCATTCAAACATGCAGGAATTACAAAAGGTCAGATTTTACCGTGGCCTGTCTATGACCAATTTGGCCAGCAATTGTATGAAGCAGGCATTCTCATAGAAGATCAGAAATTTTTTGAGCAGTTAATGGAAAATGGTTATTGCGATGCCAACAGTTTATGGGACAGCATACCTTCAAAATTTTTAACTCCTGAGCAACAGACTCCGGTTGCTCAGCCCTCTGCTCCCGCTAGCAAATCAACCGTCAGTGAAGTCAACAAAGAAGCAATTATCGAACTTGATAGCGTCCGCTGGAATGTGGGCGAAATACTTTACCTGCAAGTACATGACCAGACTGCCGCTCGATACACGGTCAAACTGATCGGCTTCGTCAAAAATAAATCAGTCTTTGTCACAGCACCAGTAGTAGACGGAAAAGCAGCGCTGATACGCGAAGGCCAAACTTTTATCATTCGAGCATTTCCTGGCAAAAAAGCGTATGCCTTCACAGCATCGGCGCTTAAGTACGTTTACAGTCCCTACCCCTACCTGCATTTATCTTATCCACGACAAGTACGCTCAACTACAATACGGCAAGGCTCGCGTGCAGTGGTCAAAATTATTGCCGCTGTCACCATTGGCAATCCTGAACAAACAGGCGCCGCAACAATTGGTGATATCAGCATGGGTGGGGCGTCGGGATTGATCAAGAAACCACTTGGTGAAAAAGGCGATACTGGCATTATTAAATTCAAGGTCAATGCGGCTGGCAATGATGAATTTCTGACTTTAAAAATTATATTGCGCTCAGTCGCACCAACTGAAAATGGGCTTGAGTTTCGGCATGGCTTTGAATTTGTTGATGTTCCAACACAATCAAGGCTGATTTTATCTGCATTTGTTCACCAAACTCTGGCAGAAATGAACTAATATTAATTTCCAAAAAGAAATTTATTGCAGCAATCAGAGGAAAGTATGACGTCACAATCTTTACGAAGCTACGCCAAACGCATACTTACTCTGATGTCACTTCTGGCATTGGTCTCGTGCGGTGGATCCGGCAATTCCAGCAATGCTGGAAATACATTGATTTCGGACATACAGCATTTTTTCTCGCCAGCACCAAGCATCTCCGGAAACAGCGCAAAATTCTCTGGACCTCGCTCCAATTACACCATTTCCCGAAACAGCGACGGTATTACTGTCATCGATCAGTCTGGCAACGATGGCACAACAACACTTCCCCCCGGAACCGAGTCACTGACATTTCAAGATGTGTCGGTCAATCTCTTGATTGCGAATCAGGCAGCAAGGATGTCTGCAATAGACATCAACTCCTTGGTCGAGTTGTATATTGCTTATTTCAACCGGGTGCCAGATGCAAATGGACTCAGTTACTGGATGACGCAATTGGCGAATGGCACAAAACTGAGTGACATAAGCCAATCCTTTTACCTATCTGCTATCAATTCTGGGGCGCAAAACGGCTATCCAGAGAAAATGAGCACCGCTGACTTTGTCAGCCTTATCTATAACAATGTACTAAATAGACCCGTTCCGGATAAGGGAGGACTCGATTATTGGTCCAATGCGCTGGATACTAACGCGCTCTCAAAGGGGCAATTTGTCATTCAGATGATTGCTGCTGCACATGGATATGCCAGCAATCCTGCCTATACTGATGTTGCGTCACTTTTATCAAACAAGGTGCTGGTATCTACTAACTTCGCGATACAACAAGGTTTGAATTATGTATCACCAGAAGACGCTACCAATAAGGCCAAAGCGTTACTAGCCGCCGTCACCCCAGCCGATAACGGCGTTGCCAATATTCTGATTTTGTCACTGGTCGGTTTTTCACCCGTTACGACTGATGCCGTCACATCAACGCAAGCATCCAGAATGTTGGCACAGGCAACCTTCGGCGCAAACAGCGCGGATATAACAACGTTAGCGGCATCAGGCTATAAGCCATGGCTGGATGCGCAATTTGCGAAAAGCCAAAAACTCCATCGCACTTACATGGACACGATTTCAACCACTTTTTTGAATGGGCTCAAAGACCTGAATCAAAATCATTTCTTTGAGTCGTTCTGGCAACAAGCCATCAATGGCGACGATCAGTTACGGCAACGGCTTGCATTTGCGCTTTCACAGATATTCGTGATTTCTTTCCAGGACAGCACCGTTAATAATTACCCCAGAGGAGTCGCCTCTTACTATGATGTGCTCGAAACAAACGCCTTTGGCAACTATCGTAACTTGCTGGAGGCAGTCACTCTTCATCCGATGATGGGAATTTACCTGACTTCATTACGTAATCAGAAAGAATCAGCAACACAAGTTCCCGATGAAAATTATGCGCGTGAGGTCATGCAATTATTCTCCATTGGCCTTTATCAGCTGAATCAGGATGGCAGCTATGTTCTCAACAATGGAAAACCAGTGGAAACATACTCCAGCGCGGATATTGCCGGTCTGGCCAAAGTATTCACGGGATGGAGCTGGGCTGGTCCAGATAAGAGCGACACACGATTTTTCGGCGGCAATCCCGATGCCAACCGGGACTGGACTCCGATGCAGAGCTATCCTAAATATCACTCCACCTCAGAAAAAACTTTTCTGGGAAAAACAATACCAGCACAGTCATCTTCTAATCCAGAGGCTGATTTAAAAATAGCTCTGGATACTCTGTTTAACCATCCCAACGTGGCTCCATTTATCAGCAAACAGCTAATCCAACGGCTAGTCACAAGCAACCCCAGCCCACAATATGTGTCGCGTGTTGCCGCAGCATTTATCAATAATGGACAAGGTGTTCGAGGAGATATGAAAGCTGTTGTCACGGCCATTCTGATGGATAGTGAGGCAAGAAGTGACAACACTATTCAATCTGCCGGTAGCGGCAAATTACGGGAGCCAGTGATTCGTCTGGCCAACTGGATGCGTGCATTTAATGTGCAATCGACATCTGGTCGCTTTCTGATGACCAGCACCGATGACCCATTGACAGCGTTGGGACAAACCCAAATGCGCTCTCCCACTGTATTCAATTTTTACAGGCCGGGCTATGTTCCACCAAATACCAGTATTGCCAACGCAGGATTGGTTTCTCCTGAAATGCAGATTACCGGAGAAACGTCCGTTGTTGGCTATCTCAACTTTATGCGCGACATCATCCCCAATGGCACCGGCTCTGCACGCGACATTAAAGCTGACTACACCAATCTGATTGCCTTGGCAGCGACACCGGATAAACTGATTGATCAGATTAATTTACTATTAATGGCAAATCAGATGTCGACAAACTTGCGCAGCCAGATAATGAGTGCGGTGAATTCCATCAGCATCCCTGGCAATAGTGCAGCGAATGCAGACGCGGCGAAAAAAAATCGCGTTTATCTCAGTATTTTTTTGACGATGGCATCTCCAGAATATCTGGTTCAAAAATAAGCAGGACACATCATGAAAAAGATCAATGCATCTCGCCGGGAATTTTTACGCACATCCGCACTCTTATCTGCGTCTAGTGCAGTGGGTGCTACCGCTGCTCCGTTTGCATTAAATTTGCTCACTGTAGCAAGCGCCGCTGCACAAACATCCCAGTCTGGTTATAAAGCGCTGGTATGTCTATTCATGTTTGGTGCTAACGATCATGCTAATACTGTACTCGCAACAGACAGCAGTTCCTGGTCTCAGTATTTATCAGTAAGAACGACGAATGAGTCTGGCTCTATTGCCTTACCTGCGGTAGGGACCGCTGGTGGTGTGCTACCTATCACCCCAGATACAGCACAGCCTGGCCGTAGTTTTGCCTTACATCCGGCAATGGGTGAATTAAAGGGATTATTTGATAATGGTCGTGCCGCGATCATCAGCAATGTAGGGCCGCTGATCGTACCAACCACATTGGCACAATACAAGGCTGCCAGCGTACCATTACCACCAAAATTATTCTCGCATAATGATCAGCAATCATTATGGCAAGCGTATGCGCCAGAAGGTGCAGCCTACGGATGGGGTGGACGAATGGGAGATTTGCTGGCATCTAATAACGCTAATCCACTGTTTACGGCGATCTCGGCTTCAGGTAATGCCGTGTTTTTAGCGGGCAAAAACATCAATCAATATCAAGTCAGCTCCTCTGGCGCGGTGCCAATTGGTGGACTGAGTGGGAGTTTATTTGGCTCCAGTGCAGCGGCAAACCCCTTAAAAGCCATTATCACTTCTGACAATAGCAATCTCTTTCATAAAGAGTATGCGGCTGTGACCAATCGTTCAATCAATGCACAAAGCCTGCTCAGTCCGGCAATGGCAGCCGCAGGCGCCAGCGGTGTTCCCAATCCAACGCAGTACACCAATCCCAATAATGGCGCTCTCACCACGAATCCTCTGGCAGTACAGCTACAAACAGTTGCGCGCATCATTGCAGGTCGTAGCACGCTTGGGGCGCAACGTCAGGTATTTTTTGTCAGCATGGGAGGATTTGATACACATGATTTCCAGCGCACAGCGCAGGCAGATCTCCTCGCCAAGGTTTCTCATGCGATAGCCTACTTCGATACCGTCATGGGTAATTTGCAAGGAGCAGACTTACGTAATCAAGTAACGTTGTTCACAGCCTCTGATTTTGGCCGCACATTTACCAGCAATGGCGATGGCACAGATCATGGGTGGGGCTCACACCACTTCATCGCAGGTGGTGCCGTTAAAGGCCGCAATATTTATGGCGACTTTCCGGTCACAGGGTTAAAACATAATCAGGATGTGGGCTCTGGCAGTTTATTGCCGCAATTTTCTGTTGATCAATACGGTGCAACGTTAGCCAGCTGGTTTGGGCTTAATGCGACACAAATTAACGATGTATTCCCCAACATCAAAAATTTCAGCAACAGAAATATAGGGTTTATGGCGTAAAAAGGAATACTCAAAGTATGAGCTTTCATCCACATTTACGCCGTATTCAATGAAACAAAATAAGACGACGACATGAGCAAATCCCAGAACGGCTTCGCTAAAAAATAGACCTGGCCGTCAGTGTCGTGAAGCGCTCCAATGCATATGTCCCAGCGAGTGAATTGCCAGTCGTATCCAAACCGGGGGACCAGACAGCAACTGCAAGATCACCCGGTACCAATGCCAGAATCCCGCCGCCGACACCACTTTTTGCTGGCAAACCTACGCGGTAAGCAAAATCCCCTGCCGCATCATAGGTTCCGCAAGTCAGCATCAGCGCATTCATGCGTTTTGCAGAGCTGGCATCAAGTATTTGCGTACCATTCCAAGGGATACTTCCATGTTGGGCTAAAAAACTACCGGCTTTAGCCAGTTCTGCACAGGTCATCGTGATGGAGCATTGGCGGCAATAGCTTTCTATCACCGTGCGCACAGGATTGTGAAAATTACCAAAATCCTTCATCAGATGTGCAATCGCATAATTACGATGAGCTGTTTCATGCTCAGATTGCGCTACCGTTGTATCAAAATCGATATTTGGCTCATCAGCGATCATGCGTGCAAACTGTAAAACGGCAATATCCGATTGAACAAAACGAGTCGAGAGAATATCGCTGATCACCAGCGCACCGGCATTAATAAACGGGTTGCGTGGCTTTCCACGCTCGTATTCAAGCTGTACCAGAGAATTAAACGGATTTCCCGAGGGCTCACGCCCTACTCTGGTCCATATAGAATCTCCCTCACGCGAAAATGCTAAGGCCAACGCAAACAGCTTAGTAATACTTTGCAGGGAAAATTTTTGATGCGCGTCACCAACAGCAAAAGTACGTCCATCAAGACAATACACGGCCATACCAAAATGTTGTGGCGAAATGGTTGATAACTGCGGTATATACGAAGCGACCTCCCCCTCCGACAACAAAGGTTGAATTTCAGCGTAAATTGTATTGAGAATTGCAGAATAATCTGGAGTCATCGAAGAACTGCTCCGGCTCAGGCTTTAGGGAGTGTCACACCATGTTGACCTTGGTATTTACCATTGCGGTCTTTATATGACGTTTCACAGACTTCATCACTCTCGAAAAACAAGACCTGAGCACATCCTTCTCCTGCATAAATTTTTGCTGGGAGTGGTGTTGTATTTGAAAATTCCAGCGTGACATAACCTTCCCATTCTGGCTCAAATGGTGTGACATTCACAATGATGCCGCAGCGCGCATAGGTTGATTTTCCAAGGCAAATAGTCAACACGCTACGCGGAATACGGAAGTACTCCATCGTACGCGCCAATGCGAAAGAATTAGGCGGAATGATGCAAACATCGCCTTTGAAATCGACAAAAGATTTTTCATCAAAATTCTTTGGATCAACGATAGTGCTGTTGATGTTAGTAAAAATCTTGAATTCATCAGCACAACGAATATCATAGCCATAGGATGATGTGCCGTAACTGACAATTTTCTGTCCGTTTTCTTCGCGTATCTGACCCGGCTCAAACGGCTCTATCATGCCATGCTCCTGAGCCATTTTACGTATCCATTTATCTGATTTAATACTCACACCGCTCTCCTGCCAAATTGATATTGGGTGGAATTTTACGCCAAATAAGGGCTACGTCGGTTTTTTCATTACCAAGCAATTGTGGCGGCGCAAAAATAACCGCTTTATTGTTTGTCTCACATACATTATTGACACATCGAACGATCTGCTGACGAATTTCTGCGTATGACTTCAAGTCGAAAATTTTGATCAAATCGGCTCCACCGTCGGCAATCCACTTTCTCTGCCGCAAACATGGCTACATATCAGTGATCAGTGCGGCAAACACATGTCTAAAAGCTGACTCGCCAACATACAAAGAAACCACTGCTATGTCAGGTACTTTTACGCAAATCTGCTGCCGCCGACTTGATTGCCGCCCGAATACGACTGTAGGTACCACAACGACACAGATTGCCACTCATTGCCTGGTCAATTTCATCGTCGCTTGGATTTTTATTCCTCGCCAATAAAGCTGCTGCACTCATTAATTGTCCTGACTGACAATAACCACACTGCGGAACATCATGTGCAATCCACGCACGCTGTAACGCATGGCTGTTATCAACAGAGAGCGACTCCACTGTATGCACATGTTTATCGTTCGCGGCAGACACTGGCAACTGGCAAGAACGAACGGCCTCGCCATCAAGCATTACTGTACATGCGCCACACAAGGCCGCACCGCAGCCAAATTTGGTTCCCGTCAGTCCCAGCTCATCTCGCAACACCCATAACAAAGGCGTGTCATCATCGGAACGGCATACGGTTTTCTTACCATTTACAGTCACATTCGTCGTCATTTTGTCTCCTGTTATTGATGAATGAATAGCTCAGAACTGATGTGCTGTTATTTTTTATAAGAAGGAAAAAACAGTTGCTGTCCATCAACTTTAAAATCAGCGATTTTTTTCTGACCTTCGATTGAAGTCATCCACTCAATCAATTTATTGGCACCTTGAATATTAATGTCCTTATACTTTGCCGGATTTACTGCAATGATGCCGTACGGATTAAACATTTTAGCGTCGCCTTCAACTAAAACAGCTAATCCAGTTTTGGCACGATAGGCACCATAAGTTGCACGGTCAGTCAGAGTGTATGCCTGCATCTGAGAAGCCATGGTCAATACCTCGCCCATCCCAAGTCCAGCCGACACATAACTACTACCGACTGGTTTTACCCCTGCTTCTTTCCAGTAATTCTGCTCCATCTGGTCCGTACCGGAATTATCACCCCTGGAAATAAATCTGGACTTACCAGACACCAATTTGCGCAAAGCGGCGATAACATCATGCTGGCCTTTAATACCAGCCGGATCAGATTCGGGGCCGACAATAATAAAATCGTTATACATCACATCGCGACGATTAATACCATGTCCTTCGGCGACAAATTTATCCTCTGCGGAGCGCGCATGCACCAAGGTAACATCCACATCACCATTTTTCGCCAACTCCAGTGCCTTGCCTGTACCAACAGAAATCACATGCACTTTAATATGTTCTTTAGCCTCAAATGCAGGGAGCAACACTTTCAACAAACCAGAGTTTTCTGTACTTGTCGTCGTAGATAATTTCAATACATCATCCGCTTGCACCTGAAAAGCAACAGAGAGTAGTACCAATAGCAGGGAATAAGATTTCATGCGATCCTCGTTTAAATAGCGTATGTTAATTTTGATACGAATTATGCTTACAACAGCAATAGTTTCACACCTTTGACTGAATTTATCTGTTTAATCATCCATCGGTGTAAACCGCTGCACACTCTTACCATTGATCATTATCTGCTCAAAAAATACAGCCTTTGGTCTGGTCCAGATACTGCCATTATGAGAGCGATAGACAATGACAGGACTCAAATCAGACTCTTGAGTTGCTTCGCATACCAATTCATAAATTCCGCCTTTGTAATGACGATAGCGTTGTACTTGTCCCGAAGGCTGTGAGCCGAAAACCGGATTAACAGGCTTCATCTGCGCATCCGTATGTTCAGAAGAAAAATACTGTTGCAAAAAACGAGGCACTTTTGCCGCGGTCAGTTTATTTACCTTTTCCAGCAAACTTGGCTCGACGAATGGCACTCCATAAGTCTGACGCAGTTGATCTGCAATATGTAACATGACTGAAGATGCTACCTCCGCATCCGCCTCCGCCCGATGCGCTGTGCCATTAAAACGAATACCAATTGAGGAGGCCAATGGTCCTAATGAATAACTGCCAAGTCCAGGCAAAATGCGTCGAGCAAGTTTAACCGAACAAATTAAGCCGTTGTGTGAAGGGCGCAACCCTAATCTATTACTCTCAGAAAAAAGAAATTTCTCATCAAAACTGGCATTATGAGCCGCAAGGGTATCGCTGCCGATAAATTCCAATAGCGTTGGAATTACTTCCGACACAGGCGGTGCATTGTTAACCATTTTTTGACTAATTCCGGTCAATTCAGTAATGAAATAAGGGATATGCACACCGCAATTAATCAAGGACACATAGCGATCAACCACTTGATCACCTACCAGACGCAGCGCAGCAACTTCAGTGACACGACCGCCCTGATCAGGACTCATCCCTGATGTTTCGAAGTCGATCATCACAATAGGTGTTTCAAACATAGTATTTCTCAAGCACTGGAACTAAATAAAATAGGCTGTGTCTATTGCGCACAGTGAACGAAAGGCCGACTAAATCACTCAATGATGTCGCAAGCAAACCAATGACCATAGACCGCACATTGTAATACCGGATCTACATCATCCCAACGAACAAGGATTCAATATCGGGCAACACACAACAAAATATACTGAATAAAAAACGACTAAAGCGACTGTATTTGTGCATCGAAGAACAATTCAAGATAATGCATAATAGAAAACAGACATTATCAAATATAAAACACTAAAGACAATTCACGTCCGGTGCTCCATTTTTGACACGACAACAAGGTAGAACCATGCCAAAACAAACGTCATCCAGCGCATTCCAACCCTATATTCCTGCAACGGCTGTTTTGCCGGAAATGACTGCCAGAGCGCTGCTCATGGGTGTGGTATTGGGAATGATTTTCGGTGCTTCGTCACTCTATCTTGTATTAAAAGTTGGGCTCACTGTTAGCGCTTCAATCCCAGTTGCGGTGATCGCCATCACCCTTTTCCGGCTGACCAATAAACTGGGTGGCAAAGACGCCACCATTCTGGAAAATAGCATTACCCAGACAGCCGGATCTGCCGGCGAATCATTGGCATTCGGTTTGGGAGTAACGATGCCCGCCATTTTGATTCTTGGTTTTGATCTGGAAATTTCTCGCGTTATGCTGGTTGGCTGTCTTGGTGGTCTGCTCGGCATTTTACTCATGATACCGATGCGGCGCACGATGATCGTTGAAAAGCATCTGGAACTAAAGTATCCCGAAGGGACGGCTTGTGCTGAGGTATTAAAAGCGGCGGCAACAGACTCTTCTCGGGAAGCTGCGGGAGAAAAAAATAATCCACACGCTCAAGATGACGCCAGTAAGCGCGCAGCGATTATTTTTGGTGGATTTGCGGTGGGACTGCTCTATAAAATTACCAATGTCGCATTAAAAGGCTGGAAAGACACGCCTGAAGTGACATTCGGCGCTCCGTTGAAAGGTGGCTCTATCGGTGCAGAAGTATCACCTGAATTGCTGGGCGTTGGCTATATTATCGGCCCCCGCATTGCCTCAGTCATGGCGGCAGGTGGGGTCATGTCTTATTTGTTGCTGATTCCCATGATCAAATTTTTTGGTGATGCGTTAAGCGTGCCACTATCACCAGGAAATAAACTCATCAGCGAAATGAGTGCTCATGATGTCCGCAGCGCTTACATTTTGTATATAGGCGCCGGTGCGGTTGCTGCCGGTGGATTAATCAGCCTAGTCAGGGCAATGCCAACAATCTGGCGTAGTCTTTCAGCCGGCCTGTCTGGTTTAAGTCAGAATAAAAATAGCCAGCAAATCATTCCCCGTACCGATCAGGATATTCCGATGAAATGGGTCATCATCGGCGCGTTGGCGATTATCGCGATCATTACTTTCGCCACGCCGCTGCACATGAATTTGCTTGGCGCCTTATTGATTCTGGTGTTTGGCTTTTTATTTGCCACGGTTTCTTCACGATTAACCGGAGAAATAGGATCATCTTCAAACCCTATTTCTGGCATGACTGTCGCAACGCTCTTGTTCACTTGCCTGATTTTTTTACTGATGGGTTGGACTGGCGGTCAATATTACGTCACGGCTTTATCTGTTGGCGCCATCGTCTGCATTGCTTCCAGCAATGCAGGAACGACTTCACAAGATTTAAAAACTGGCTATATCGTTGGCTCCACACCACGCTTGCAGCAATATGCCATATTGGCAGGCGCACTTTCTTCGGCGCTGATACTGGGCCCCATTCTATTGAAATTAAATGACGCAGGCACGGTATATGTTCCTGCTGCACAGGTAGCACCGGATCTGACAACTGATGCATCCATATTGACGGACACAGCACAATTACAAGGCCCACAGGCTGAACAAGATCACGGCACATACAAGGTCTGGCATAAAAATAATACGGTCGGCGGCCCTGCAGGAAAATACTTGGTCAACGACGCGGGTCAAGTGGTTTACCTGGTTGACCCTGGCATTAATGGTGCTTACAACAAGCGGCCTGATGGTTCCGAAGTTAAAAAGTATGATGCCCCAAAAGCAGTGTTGATGTCCTATATCATCAAAGGCATATTAGACCGACAATTACCTTGGACCCTAGTATTGTTCGGCGTCATGATCGCGCTGGTGCTGGAAATGGCAGGCATCCCCTCACTGGCATTTGCAGTTGGCGTATATCTGCCGCTGTCATCATCAGCGCCATTATTCGTCGGCGGCATGATCCGCTGGCTGGTGGACAAACGCAATAGTCGCTTACCTCAATACAAAGATTTGAATGAGGAAGAAAAACAGGCTGCTGGTGACCGCAGCGCAGGAGTACTGTTGTCGTCAGGCTATATCGCAGGAGGTGCGCTGGCTGGAATTGTAATTGCGTTCACTGCGGGCATTTTGACTGATTTTGATAAAAAAATAGGTTCCTGGGCCACACTGAATAATCCATTTTTTGAAGGTGCAAATGCGGATGGCTTATCCCTATTGCCTTATGCAATCATCATCGCGCTACTGTACTGGATTGGCAAAGAAAAAAAGGCTACCTGAACAAACGTTATATCTTAAAGCGGGGAACTGACAAGTCACGTCCCCAGCAATCTAGCAATGGCCACATTTATTGCCACATTTGGCGAAGCTAGCAATACAAGTACAATAGATGTTTTACCTACTAATCAGAAATTATGTCTAACAATCAAGTCGTCGACTGCAAGAACCAAACAGTCCATATCGGGGATATCGTACGCGTGGTTTCGCTCAGTAACGAATTCATTGAAAATTTTCCAGCTGACGAAAGAATTTTGATTGAATCAATGATCGGTCAGTTTTTTAAAGTGATCGATATGGATGAAGAAGGACAACCGTGCGTAGTAAGGGAATGGCACGATGAGCAAGGCATCATGCAAACGCATGTCATAGCATTAGAATCAGATGAAATGGAAAAAATTTGAGCAGGTCAGAGCCTGCTCTCCTTACCTATTTCAAACAATGATTCATCACAGAATCTGTTTTTTTACGAGAGAATGTTGAGGCAAAATTCTCACATTATGTTTAGTTAATGTAATTAAACAAGGATAAAGATGATGTTTTCACAAATGATTGTTGTGCCGCTTGCAATGTTGTCTGCTGTTGATTCAGTGAAGTAATCGCTTTCGCGTAATCAAGATCCTGAATTTGTGACAACTCCTGTTTGTACTGAAGACCCTTACTATCGCCTACGCCATCCAGTTGATCAATTTCTTTCAAGCTGACACCGAGTTTTGCACGTGCTGTCAAAACGTTACCCAACGACAAATCAAGATTACCATTCGCCTGATTTAACGCCTGAGTCAGGTCTTTTTTTCCTGCAGGAGTCGTTGCTGACGTATTCAAGCTATTGATCAAATCGGTCATCGTCTCAAAAATGTTTTGATTACCCGGTTGAATAGCAATTTTATCGTTAGGCCCAGGCGCATTGGGCGTATTGGTCAACGTGACATCAATCCCATCAAAGGTAGTCGCTTGTGGGCTCGTATAAGGACTCAATGGAACAACGACTGCACCTGTCGTTTTATTCGTTACAGTAAAGTTTGCTCCGGTATTGTCAAAACTCACCTCGTAGTTATTACCCGTCAACGCTGCAGCGGTAGCAGGGTTGATTGCCGCAGTCGCTACAACTTGTCCTGTATTGGATGGGTTAGACACGACATTAAATTGACTGGCAGAAGTGCGGATGTTTTCAAAAATGACCGTTCCAGGTTCGCTCAGTGGCAATTGTCTGGAATTATCCACTTGCAAATAACGCTGCCCCTGATCACCATTGTAGGTGGCTCCACCTGCTGTTTTTGTATATGGCGCAGTTGTCGAAGAAAATCCTGAAAACAAATATGTTCCCGTGCCATCAGTTGAATTGGCAAGACCATATAATTGATCCAGATTTCCCTGCAACTCGGTCGCTATAGCTTTGCGATCCGTATCATTCAATGTGCCGTTACCGGCAGCAACAATCAGGCTTTTGATGTTGTGCAGCGTCGTCGTCACATCACCCAACACCCCGTCCGTCACACTCAAGGTATTTTTAGCATTGGTACGATTAACTGCATACTGATCATTGACGGCATCTGCCTGAGAAATAACCAGTGCCCGGGCAGAGCCAATAGGGTCATCTTCCGGTGTCAGAATACGCTTACCAGAAGCAATCTGCTGCTGGGTTTTGTTCAAGCTGGATTGCAGGTCACTGATACGGCTGCCGCCAGTTTCATAAATAGTACTTGTACTGATACGCATAATAACCTCTATCGGCCTATTGCCAGTAATGCATCAAATAGTTGACTGGCAATCTGCATTAATTTTCCCGCAGCCTGATATGCCTGCTGATAGCGCAATAAATTCGCAGCTTCTTCATCCAGATTCACGCCGGACTCAGATTGCTGCGTAGCCACTGCCTGCGCTAGTAATTTAGTTTCAGAAACACTGGAAATACTTAATTCATTGGCTTTATTGCCAACAAAACTGACGAACTGTGCGTACGCCCCTTGTATTGTCGTCGTTTTACCTGCTAGCGCATTCTGCGTCTGCAAACCCGCCAGCAACAAGGCATTACGATTATCACCTGTACCAGTGACATTAGGACTGATGTTAAACACATCCCCATTCGCAGGCGAGCCAGACAATGTCACGCTGAAGCCACTATAACTGATAGTCGCACCAGAGGTGTAGGGAACTGGAGTACCAGCAGGATAAGTGGTTGAAGTACCACCATTCGTTACAGTCACGTTCGCCGTTGCAGGAAATCCTGTCAGAGTATTACCCGCAGAATTAAATGTCAGCTTAGTAGCGGCGACAGGCAGCGAGGCAGATAAGGTAAAGGTATCGCCGCTCGTCGGAGGAGTCGCGCCATTGTTGTTAATCGAAAAACTGACACCGCTAAAACTAATCGTTGCTCCATTGGTATAAGGCACAGTTGCCGGAGGTGGATAATTGGTAGTGACAGCACCTACTTTGACAGAAACGGTCGCACCTGCAGGAAATCCTGTTAAATTTGGCGATGCATAGCTTAAAGTCAGCGGCGCAGCCAATGTTGTGCCGGTATACGAATCATCAGTCGTTACCGCACTGATCGTTGATGTCGCCGATGTACTCGCAGACGCAACTGCTGAATTCACCACCGCACCAGTAAATTTTGCCGTACCTGTATTCGTGGTCGGAACAGTTGTTGTCAATGACGACGCTACGGCAATTTTAGAAGGATCAGTTAACCGCACAGAGATATTGGCAGCGCCAGCAGCGGTAGGCCGTATTAAAAATTCATCGCCGGCGGCTGGAACGGCGGCAGCTGGCGGCGGCGCAAGTGCGAAAGTGACACCATCCATTTTCAATGGTAGCGAAGACGTAGTTTGTACTGCACCATCGGCCAATCGTGTAATTTTGTAGTTCGTTCCATCAAACTGCATGCGGTAGTCACTGGTCGTCAGCGCACTTGCATCAGAAATTGATGCACTGATTAATGCTGTCGAGGTATTGTTACTACTGGGTTTGGAAATCGGCGTGGCAACATTGAAAAAATCTGCGCCAACCTGGCCTGTTAAATCCTGTCCAAGTTTATGCTGATCATTGAAGGCAGTCGCAATTCCTATCGCTACACGACCAATCGAATTTTGCGATGTATCCAGCATATTGGCGCGGAAATCCAGCAAACCTCCGAGACTACCACCAGGCAAACCATTTTCAGCAATTTGTATCGTTTTACCGTTGGCAACATAAGAAATTTCTACTCGCGTAGGATCTGTGAGCGACTGACTTGCCTGCAACAAATTAGCGGAGGCCCCCAGCACCAGCGGCTGTCCATTACCAATAAAAACATTATATTTTGAATCCTGAGGAACCACCGTTACTTTGGTGAATTTACTCAACTCAGTAATCAATTGATCACGCTGATCCAGCAAATCGTTAGGTGGCGACCCTTGGGACACACTGGTGGCTTTTTCTATCGTGTCATTCAACTGTGCCAGCTGAGAAGCATATGTATTGATAGAGCCAATCGATGTGCCAATCTGACCATTTACGTCGGTACTGATCTGATCAAGACGCTGTTGTACACCGGTCAGGCGTCCTACCAGAGACTGTGCAGATGACAATGCAGCCTGCCGGGCGGCAGCACCAGCAGTACCATTCGGGCTCGATGCCAGATTTTGAACAGCAGAGAAAAAATCCTGCAATGCAGGCGTAACACCTGCTGTTGGATCCGCCACCAGATTATTAATCTGGGAAATCTGGGCGTAATACGAATCAACTTGATTCTTGGATGACTGTGAGCTGTTGACCTGCAACGCAGTAAATTGATTGTACTGGCGCTGTATCTGCGTCACTGAAACGCCCTGCCCAACAAATGAGCCGCCCAGATTTTGAGGTTCGGCCGCAGTCTGCAACAATACCTGACGATTAAACCCAGGAGTTGATGCATTTGCAATATTATGTCCAGTGGTACTAATACCTAACTGTGCGGCAGCCAGAGCAGTTTGCCCAATGCCTAGAATATTTGTACCCATAATTGAACCTGTTTATTTGCTAAATTGCGCACTCAGAGTTGTCTTGATGGTTTTCGGAGTATTTCCAGAAAACTTTAATATGACCAGATCCAACAGACACCAGAACTATGTTGACAGTGTTTGTTTGATAATTTTTGATAATTTATTTGCATATTGCGGATCAGTGGCGTAACCAGCACGCTGTAATCCCTGTGCAAAGCTGGTTGCATCTTTCGCATTGGCGACTACGTTGTCATAGCGCGGATTTTTGGTAATCAGTTTGGCATAGTCTTTAAACGCATCAGCATAAGAGTCGTAGGCTTTAAATTTCTCTACTTTTCTCTGCGCAACGCCGTTGACATATTCTGTCGTGACCGTATTCACAGTTTTGCCCTTCCAACTGCTATTGGCCTTCATACCAAAAATATTGTGGCTACTGGAGCCATCAGGCATTTTGATTTCTTTGCGCCCCCAGCCACTCTCGAGAGCAGCTTGCCCTAACATGAACTTAGCTGGAATGCCGGTTTCCGCGCTTGCTTTATCTGCATCGGCAGACAATTTTTGCTGAAACTCTCGAACGTGGCTCGGTATCGACGATTTGGCAGGTACTGATGCCGGCACTGGAGTCGCTGATGGCTCCAGCTTCAAATTATCGATATAGGAATCAATGCCTCTCATTTTACTGGCTGTCGCCGGAGAAGTTCCATCTGCCTGCAATGCCTGACTGGCAGCATTATTCGACAACTGACGAACCAGCGCATCGGCGAGGCCAATGCCGCGATTGGACATGCTTTGTGATAATTGCTGATCCAGCATCGACGTATACATACGACTCTGCTCATTATCAAACGGGCCATCCTGACCACCCGCCTGGCGCATGGATTTGAGCATCATGTTCATGAACAGAGCTTCAAATTGTTTCGCTGCTGTTTTCAGCGCATCTGGAGCATTATTTTTCGCGGACTGTTTAAGATCGTCCAAGCCCTTGGTATCAAAGGCTAGCTTATCCGAGAGATCTGCGCGTCCTAGCATGTTGATGTCCTAGATAATTTCCAAATCTGCACGCAAAGCGCCAGAAGCTTTAATTGCCTGCAAAATCGCCAGTAAGTCCTGAGGAGTCGCACCTATAGCATTGAGTGCCTTGACAACTTCAGTCAAAGAGACTCCTGCTTTCAACATCAATAATTGTCCACCGTCTTTGGTGATGGCGATATTCGAATTGGCCGTAGCAGCCGTCTGCCCACCAGCCAGTGCATTAGGCTGACTGACTGCATTATCAGTATTGACCACCACAGATAAATTGCCATGCGCAACCGCACAGGTATCCAAAGTCACTGCCTGATTCATCACAATAGAGCCAGTGCGCGCATTCAGGATCACTTTGGCAACCATCTGTGCTGGCGTGACATCAATGCTTTCCAGATTTCCAAGGAAAGCCACACGCTGATCGCTGGGGGGGGCTTTGACCTGAATTACACGACCGTCGACTGCAGCCGCAGTATCCGGGCCAAAACGACGGTTAATCGCATCTACCACCCGACTCGCGGTAGAAAAATCCGACGTATTCAATTCAAGTTGTATCGTATTTCCCTGCCCGAACGACGACGGTACCGAGCGCTCGACAGTGGCGCCTGAAGAGATACGACCAACACTCAGATGATTGATCTGCGCCTTGCTACCATTCGCAGCTGCACCGACTCCACCAACCAACACGTTGCCCTGAGCCATGGCGTAAATCTGATTGTCAGCGCCTTTCAAAGGCGTCATCAACAATGTACCGCCACGAATACTCTTCGCATTTCCCATAGAAGATACCGTTACATCCAGCGTCTGTCCCGGCTGAGAAAATGGGGGCAAAGAAGTTGTCACCATGACCGCCGCAACGTTTTTCAACTGCAGGCTCGTTCCTACCGGAATACTGACGCCCAGCTGTTGCAACATACTGATGATACTTTGCACTGTAAATGGCGTTTGGGTAGTCTGGTCGCCGCTGCCATCCAGCCCGACCACTAAACCATAACCGACCAATTGATTCTGCCGAACGCCCTGAAAACCAGCGAGATCCTTTAACCGCTCGGCGTGCGCTGCAGGCCCCACGCTGAGCACACTTGCCAGCAATATACCCAACAGATATCGACCAGAAAAAGGAAACATTTTCATCATTTACTCACTGAAAAACACAACAACGTTATAACGGGAGGAAACTGAAGAAAAACCGGTTCAGCATGGAATTCATCTCAGCCCTATCCATTTTTGATGTAGAGCGATATTCAAAACGGGCATCGGCCACCTGTGTTGAGGCCACGGTGTTTCCAGCGGCAACCGTCTGCGGATTCACGACACCGGAAAATCGCACATATTCAGCACTCTTGTCGAATGCGAGTTGTTTTTCGCCACTGACCAACAAATTTCCATTCGGTAAAACATCAATCACTGTCACTGCAATCGTACCTGTAAAATTATTACTGGCAGTTTCAGCACCTTTTTCATCAAACTTATTGGATGAAGATGCCGCCAGCGATGCTTTTGCCGTCGTTGAAGAAGGCAATCCAAAAATTGTCGGCGCAGAATATGCGGTGCTGCCAGTTTTACTATTCGAACTGGCTGCTGCTTTACCCGCAGAAGTTTTTTCACTGATCGTAATCGTCAGCACATCACCGACCATACGTGCCTTACTATCCTCATATAAAGGACGGTAACTGGCTGACTGAAAAATTGCGCCATTCATTTCGCGCTGCGGCCTGGCTGATTGAGCAGGCAATGAGCCAGGTTGATGTGTAATTGGTGTCGGCACGACGCTGCATGCACTTAACATCAGTACCGTTATTGCTGGTAAAAAATCTAATCTCATCTCATCACCCTATCAACCCGTCGTTCCAGATCAGAACTATGCTAAAAGCTCACATCAACACTGAAATTACAATTGCGATAAACGCTGTAACATCTGGTCCGACGTTGTAATCGCTTTACTGTTAATCTCATAGGCACGCTGCGTCTGTATCATGTTCACCAGCTCTTCTGCTACGTTCACGTTCGACGTTTCAACAAAATTCTGTACCAGCAAGCCAGCGCCGTTCGTACCAGGGGTGTTAGTCCCGGGATTACCAGAAGCGGCGGTTTCGACGTATAAATTTTCACCCAACGACATCAGGCCGGCTGGATTAATAAATGTTGCGAGTTGCAATGAACCAACCTGTACTGGCGCAGTGGAACCCGGCTGAGTCACAGAAACAGTACCGTCACGACCTACCGTAATTGATTGTGCATTGGCGGGAATAGTAATCGCAGGCTGAATGACGAAGCCGCTCGACGTTACCAGCTGACCTTGATTATCCATCTGAAAAGAACCATCACGAGTATAAGCAGTTGCGCCATCCGGCATCAGCACTTGAAAGAAACCTTCGCCTTGAATCGCAACGTCTTTGCTATTTCCTGTCTGTTGCAAGTTACCTTGCGTAAAAATACGCTCGGTCGCCACTGGCTTGACACCAGTACCCAACTGCAAACCAGATGGTAATTGTGTTTGTTGTGAGCTTTGCGCGCCAGGTTGACGAATAGTCTGGTACAGCAAATCTTCGAATACTGCACGCGAGCGCTTAAAACCTGTGGTACTGACGTTAGCCAGATTATTGGTGATCACGTCCATCTGCGTCTGCTGCGCATCGAGGCCGGTCTTGGCTATCCATAATGAACGTATCATTGTTTACTCCCGTTTGCTGCTACAACAAAAAGACAAATTAATCGATGAATCTATTGTCTTACATTAAGCATCAACTCAAACTCAAGATCTGACTGGCTTTTGTAGCGTTATTCTCGGCATTCTGTAAAAGCTTCATCTGCATCTCAAATTGCCGTGACAAATTAATCATACTGACCATCGACTCAACCACGTTGACGTTACTATTCTCCAGCATGCCGCCGGCAACATTGACGGCTGCATCTGCATCAGGTGTTGTGCCGTCTTTGGTTTTAAATAAACCGTCATCACCTCTCACCAGATTCTCTTCGGGAGGATTCACCAGCTTCAGGCGCCCTATCACCTGCACAGCATTGGGCTTGCTACCCGCCGGAATGGTAGAGATCGTGCCATCCTTGCCAATCGCGACAGAAACATCCGGTGGAATCGTCAGAGGCCCTGTTTCGCCCAATACATTCAAGCCGTTTTGCGTTTGCAATACGCCATTTTCATTGAGCTTCAGACTACCCGCACGCGTATAAGCTTCCGTTCCATCCGGCTTTTCTACCGCCAGCCAACCTTTACCCTGAACAGCCACATCAAGATTACGTCCAGTCATCTGTACACTGCCAGTAGAAAAATCCGTTCCTACCGTCGCATCCACGACAAATGCCCGGGTAGGCATACCATCACCTAGTACAGGAACAGCACGGAAAGAATCAAGCTGAGCGCGAAAACCTGTTGTCGTCGCGTTCGCTAGATTATTGGATGTCGTTGCCTGCTGCTCCAGAATGTGCTTTGCACCAGTCATCGCTGTATAAATTAACCGATCCATTGCACATCCTCCGTCAGATTGACATCAACAAACATTACTCAAAAACATGATTCAAAAAATACTGCTACCAATGCCTTAGCGCAGATTAACCAGTGTCTGTAATACCTGATCCTGCGTCTTGATCGTTTGCGCATTCGCCTGATAAATACGCTGTGCTGTGATCATATTGACCAGTTCACCAGTCAGATCGGTATTTGAGTCTTCGGTTGCAGAGGAAGTCAGCGTTCCCAAACTGCCAGAGTTTGGAGGTCCAACCAGCGGCGCGCCAGAAGTTGCCGTTTCGGTCCACTGATTGTCACCGGACGACTGCAACCCATTAGGATTGGTGAAATTTGCCAGAACAACCTGACCCAGCACCGCTGTTTTACCGTTCGTGTAACTACCGACAATGGTTCCGTCTTTAGCAGTATTAAATTTGGATAATTTACCGGACGTGTAACCATCCTGAGTATTTTTGCTGACACTGAAATCAGAACCAAATTGCGTTGTGCCGGTGAAATCAAGCTTGATGTCCACCGTATTGTTAATTGGCGTCACAGCACCTGTACCAACCGGTACGACTACCTTAAATGATCGAGGATCAGTCAATGAAAAAGCAGGTGTTGCAGCAGTGAGCTTACCGAATGAATCAAAACCGACTCGACCTATCGAATTCGTTGTTGCACCAGTACCGTTAATCAGATTGCCATCAACAGTCGCAAACACATCCCATTCAGCAGTCGCTGGCAATGTTGGCGGTGTGACAGCACTATCTACCTTGACGTAAAAAGACTGTAATACATGCGAATTACCCAAACTGTCATAGACAGCGATGGAGGTAGAACTGTTGTAAGTTGTTGGGTCTGTTGCAGAAAAAGCGACTGGTGTAATCACCGGAGGAATCGTAACCGGTACCTGTGTACCGGGAACCAGCTTACGCGAATCCAGATTCATCACAGAGCTGATACCAGTCGTTTGGGCTGGAGGAATATCCGCGGTATTGATATTCAGCGGAGCTGGTGCACCTGTTGAAAGAACACCACTGGCATTCGCAACATAACCCGTCAACTGTGCACCCTGAGCATTCACAATATTGCCCGTCTTATCCAACTGAAACTGTCCATTACGGGAATAAGAGATGGCACCATTCGTCGACATACGGAAAAATCCACCACCATTGATCGCAATATCCAATGGATTATTCGTCGATGTAATATTTCCCTGAGTGAATTGCTGAACAACAGCCGAGACCTTTGTACCAATACCGACCGAATTACCGCCGCCAGCACCACTCAACGAGTTCGCATAAACGTCGGCAAATTGTGCCTGCGCTTGCTTAAACCCGACAGTATTGGCATTTGATATGTTGTTGCCAATCACATCAAGTGATTTAGATGCGGCATTCAGTCCGCTTAAGCCTTGTTGAAAACCCATGGTGTACCCCTTTTACGTTAGACATCCGCCCTGCTGCTTATTTCCACTTATTACTGCTTATTGACACCGTACACGATGACGCACTCAATAAATTTGTTTGACATCGCTCATCGCAATATCACCGACATTCGCTACGCTGAGTTTGGCCCCCTGCGTACTCGAACTGACACTCGATACCGTACCAAAGCCAAGATTGACGGCTGCCACAGACTGCCCGGCCGACGTGGCGGTCACCTGGAACTGATATTTGCCATCCGGTGCCGTTGTTCCATCATCTTTTTTGCCATCCCAGCTCAACGTACTGATACCTTGAGGCAAGGAACCGACACTCACTTTACTCATCACAACACCAGCTGCATCGCGGATGGTGACGTCCACTTTATCTGCTGCCTGTGGTAATTCAACCCCGTAAATTGACTTAGAGTTGGCCAACCCCATTGAGCTTCCCGGGGCCAGCACACCGTGACCAATCATGTTGGCTGCCTGCAAATTCTGGCTGGCTTGAAAATTCGTATTCAGCGCAGTTACCGTCGCGTTCAACTTGTCGATACCAGACACGGTGGACAGTTGCGCCAGTTGGCTCGTTACCTGGGCATTGTCCATGGGATTTAAGGGATCCTGATTTTTCATCTGCGTGACCAGCAAGGTCATAAATTTATCCTGCGCATCTTGCGTGGAAGATGTTGATGTTTTACTGCCGTTCATGGTGGTGAGCAGCGACTGGTCAACTGTATTTGTCTGTATCGTTGTCATGATGGTCCTATCTCAAAGTATTGATTACTGTCTGCTGTTGCTTGCTACTGTCCTAATGTCAGAGTCTTCAACAGCATGGTTTTTGCCGCATTCATGGTCTCGACATTGGTTTGATATGATCTGGATGCCGAAATCATATTGACCATTTCCTCGACAACATTGACGTTAGGCATCGCCACATAGCCTTTTTCATCTGCCAACGGATGTTTAGGGTCATACATCAGTTTAGGCGGATTACTATCTTCTACAACATCAATCACCTTCACTGCAGTAGATGCCGTCCCATCCATTGGCACGGCACTAAATACCACTTGCTTTGCCTTGTAAGGCTGACCGTTAGAACTGGTCACGCTATCCGCATTAGCCAGATTGCTTGATACGACATTCAGGCGTTGTGCCTGCGCGCTCATTGCTGAACCTGCCACATTAAATACATTGAAAAGTGACATAATATTTATCCTTGGATAGCCGCAAGCATGTTGCGGATCTGCATATTAATCATCGTCAGACTGGCTTCGTAGCGCAGGGAGTTATCTGTAAATTGATTGCGCTCAACATCCATATCAACCGTATTACCGTCCACACTGCCCTGTACTGTAGGCCGATACTGAGGGGTAATGCCATCAACACTACTTTTCACATCAAGGTGCTGTTGCGAAGTTTTATCCAGAGGCGTAGAAGTCTGATTACCACTGACGTTCAGTGCCTTAGACATCACACTAGAAAAATCAATATCACGTGCCTTGTAGTTAGGCGTGTCCGCATTCGCAATATTTGACGCCAACAATTGCTGACGCTGCCCACGCACTGCCAATGCAGTCTCATGAAACTTTAAAAAATCATCCAGTTTGCCGACCATTACAGACTCCTTCGCTCACGCTGCAAACACGCTTAACGGTTTTCGATACCTTGCATGATATGCAGTGCCAAGCAAATTCGATCAAAGAAGCAGAGAGGAAAAACCCCTTTTATTCATGGATTCAAACTTTCACTGAGGAACTACAATCAGTTCATCAAGCAATATGTCGTCACAATGCAGGACACATCATGACAACCGTAAATTTCCGCTTTAAACGACTGCTCAGCTCGCTGCTGATGGCTGCACCGATTCTTGCTCAGGCAGAAAATCAATCCAATCTGCAAGATCACGCAGCACTGCGACAAATTGCAGTGGACTTCCTGACTCAACAAGCAGCAGGACAAATGGGTGAAATTAATATCAGCGTTGGGCAAGTCGATAGCAGGCTCAACCTGGCAGCATGCTCAGCACCACAGCCGTTTTTACCAACAGGAAGTAAACCATGGGGGAAAATAACCATGGGCATCCGTTGCAGCGCGCCAGTGTCCTGGGTGATTTATCTGCAAGCCAACGTAAAAATAAGCGCTGAATATTATGTGGCGGCTCGTCCACTATCGCAGGGACAGGTTCTCAGTTTGTCTGACCTCAATAAAATACAAGGTGAGCTGTCCAGTTTGCCTGTCGGTGTCATCACCAATCCAGAGCAAGCGATCGGAAAGACCATGCAGGCATCCGTACCGTCTGGTAGCGTATTGCGCATGGACTCACTGAAAAGCGCACCAGTTGTACAACAAGGGCAATCGGTCAGAGTCGTAAGCTCAGGTGCTGGATTTCAAGTGGCTACTGACGGACAGGCACTCAGCAACGCAACTGATGGGCAAATAGCCAGAGCAAAGACCAATTCTGGACAAACTGTCAGCGGCATTGCCAGAGCTGGAGGAATTATTGAAATTAATTATTAAAAACGCATGGCATCATCAGGATTGATGCAAAACTATTCTGACAAGTCATGTCTTTTCAATGCAAGACAGCTTTTACTTTGCTTTAGAACAAAGAGCCATAACGCCGCTGGGGTGGATTTACCCAAGTCATGACTACAATTTAAATTGCATTATTAGAAATTATTTTCCTGGCCACAATTGATTAGAATAAATAAAGCTAAAGTTTAAAATTACGCAGCCGATAACCGGATGGTAGATAGATAAAAATCCTACCATAAAGGGTGTCGCTGTGAAAATTGATGACTCATTAAATAAAACCGTCGGACTGCCAGTCACTCCGCAACAAAGCCGCACTGAAGCGCCTGCTGAAAAAACAGCGCCCGTTGCAACTCCATCACATAACGTACAAATTTCATCGTTATCGACGCAGTTGCAAGCACTTCAAAGCACGCAAGCCGGCAGCGCAGTATTTGAGACGAAAAAGGTAGAAGCCATCAAATTGGCAATTTCAGAGGGCCGCTTTCAGGTCAATTCTGAGAAGGTTGCCGATGGACTTCTGGAAACAGTTAAAGATTTGCTTAACGCGAGAAAACGTTAGAAATGACACAGACAAGTACAGAAAGCACAGGTATCAGCCTGTGCTTGCAGGAAGAAATAGCAGCAATGAGTTCTTTAGCCGCTCTGTTAAAAAAAGAGCAGTCCGCACTTGTCGACGGAGATATTCCATCATTGAACCAGCATCTTCTTGATAAAGGCATACTGGTAAACCAGATTGCTGAATTAGAAAAAAAACGTAATACTTGCCTGCTCGCACTCGGCTTCTCAAGCGATGCTGCGGGTATGCTGAATTATTTACAGCAATCATCTGAAAATTCCGAGACAAAAGAAGCCTGGAATCAATTGATGAGCATTTCTGAGCAAGCCAAAGAAAATAACCGTACGAACGGCATGCTAATTAATCGCAGATTATCGATCAATCAGGCAGCACTTGGTGCTTTACAAGAAAGCAACCAAGCTCCGTCTTTATACGGGCCAACAGGTCATTCGACCATCAAAAGCTCGCCAAATAAAGGTGTTGTTGTTCGATGACTATCAAACTGATTGCCAGTGCCGCATTTAACATGCCGGGAATGAATATCGATTTGATTAATTCGCCTCTGTTCTGACAGAGGATGCTGTTGGATTATTACGAATTGGTACATCAATCACAGGCTCTGGCAATACAGCAAGAATCGTGACGCTCACACGGCGATTTCTGGCACGTCCCTCAGGTGTATCATTGGTCTCGGCGGGAAGTTTAGCCCCCTGCCCCACCGCTGTGACACGCATTTCATCAACACCATTCTCAGTCAACAAGCGAGCTACCGTACTTGCCCTGACGGCAGACAACTCCCAATTGGATGGAAAAATGGAATTTTTGATCGGCACGTTATCGGTGTGCCCATCTACCTGAATCGCATGATTATCCAGCGTCAACACAGAGGCAATCGCGACCAACGCTTGCACAGAATCCAGATTCAGGCGCGCCTCTCCTGGTGCGAATAACAAGCTGGCATTAATTTCAATCGTAACGCCACGACTTGTTTGTGTGACCCGGACTTTACCCTCTCGTACCAAAGGCTCAAGAACAGTCATGATATCTTTAGCGACGGTGGTCATCTGCTCACGTTCTTTGCGTAACGCTTCGCTATTTTTTTGCTTCACCATCGGTAACGGATCCAGCTTTACTACTGCTGGATAAGTCACATCCTGATTCTTAGCGGGAACAATAATCGTTTTACCAAAAGCACCAGTCAGTGAATTCGATAAAACACGATACTTACCTTCATTCAGGGAGGAAATAGCATACATCACCACGAAAAACGCGAACAGGAGCGTCATAAAGTCAGCATAAGATACCAACCAACGCTCATGATTATCCGGCTCTTCGTGATATTTCTTCCGCGCCATAAGATAGTCAGCCTTTCTGACTACCAAGACGCTCCTCCACTACACGCGGACTATCACCGAGCGCAATACTGAAGAAAATATCTGACAACATTTCACGACGGGTAACTTCTTTACCGATAATCTCTTTGAGCTTGTTACTAACAGGAAGAAAAAACAGGTTTGCCAGTCCTACCCCATAGATTGTTGCAACGAATGCAACAGCAATCCCACTGCCGAGCTTGGATGGCTCACTAAGATTCTCCATCACATGGATCAATCCCAAAACAGCACCGAGAATACCCACAGTCGGGGAATATCCTCCTGCCGCCTCCCATATTTTGGCCGCTTGGCGCTGCTCCATTTCATACAATGAAATGTCGACATCCAATATGTCTTTCAAGCGGATAGGGTCAATACCGTCGATGACGAGACGCAAACCCTTGTCAATAAAAGGGTCTCCGTTTGTGCTCATGTAACGTTCCAGACTCAAAAAACCCTCTCGTCTGGCGACTACGCTCCAGACCATTGCTTCCTGGATATTTTTTTTACTGGTATCAGGAGGCTCAATGATTATCCAGCGCAGCATTCTCAACCCGCGTCTGAATGTAGAGAGGCGGCTTTGCATTAAAACTGCACCCAAAGTACCGACAGCCACAATAGAAAAAGCCGCTGGCTGCAGCAGCGTCGATAACTTTCCACCCTCAATCAGCTGACCCGAAACGACGCCAGCGATCACTAAAATCAGTCCAACTAAGCTAGCCCAGTCCACGCTTTCTCCCTTAAAAACGCCCTGAGCCGGGCAACTGCCTGACTATGAAGTTGTGAAATACGTGACTCCGACACTCCCATGACAGCACCGATTTCTTTGAGATTTAATTCTTGCTCATAATATAAACCCATGAGCAGTTTCTCTCTTTCGGGCAAGCTGTCAATCGCGCCAATCACCGCATCTCTGAAATCGTCATTCAATAAATCCTGTAGTGGATCACCTGAAAAATCGGAACAATAATGATCAAGAAAATGTTCTTTGGTATCAGCATCATGAAAGTCTTCGTAGTAGACCAGTTGATGGCCACCACTTTCTCCCAATAGATCCTGATACTCCTCCAGCGAAAGTTTGAGAGATTTAGCTACTTCTGTTTCCAGCGGCGGACGTCCTAACTTTTGCTGCAAAACGTTCATAGCATTTTCTATCTTGCGCATATTTTGCCGCACACCACGCGGCAACCAGTCACTGCTGCGCAACTCATCCAACATAGAACCACGAATACGCTGAATCGCATACGTTTCGAACTGCGCTCCATGCGTATCTTCATAACGATTTACTGCATCCAGCAAACCTATCATTCCCGCCTGCACCAGATCGTCTACCTCCACACTGGGAGGTAGCCGCGCTTTCAATTGGTAAGCAAGTCGCTTGACCAATGGCGCATGTTCCCTTAACAGGAAGTTTTTATCTGATTTTCCACTTGCGGTGTACATAGTTGATTAAATTCCGAGGCCGACACCCAGCTCAGGTACTCCCTTTAAACACAAAGTTGATCGCGCTGTTGTTGCCAACTGGGCTGCGAGTCTTGAAAAAGCCATGGAGGCGCATGCTTTAGGAAAAGCATCAATCACAGACCGACCAAGATGTGCCGCTTTTCTGACATGCTCATCTTCTGGCACATATCCGACAAAATGTAGAGGTACCGCTAAATAGCGACTTGCTGCCTGTGCCATATTTGTATAAATCAATCTTGCTTCTTTTTCTGAGGCACCCGATACCAGTATGCCGTATTGCCGGCGACCAAGGCGATTGCTGACGCGCTTGATCAGGCCGTAAGCGGCTTTAATTCTGGTCGGATCTGCCGAAACCTGAATCACGATTTCACTGTCATCCAACGATGATAATGGGAACGAATCTTCAGCATCAATATCAGTGTCAACCACGACCAGATCAGAGCTACTGACCAGATGATCAAACACGCGTGATAACTGCCGCGAATTCTCTGCTATCAATCCTGTTGATGTGATTGAATGACGAGCGAGCATGGTAACAGATAAGCCTGACGCTACAATTTTAATTGCCTCAGACATTGTACGCTGTTGTTTCGCTACATCCAATAAGGTACGGTCATTCCTTGCGTTCATCCAGGCACCAATACTGTCATCCGAAGCTCTGGTATCAATCATCAACACCTGACTTCCCTGGCGCGCGAGGGAAACACCCAAATTGACCAACATGCCACTCTTCTCTTCATCCTTTAGCGCGGATAAAAATGTCAATACCCGTGGTTTTGGTCCTGCGAGCATGCGCCGCAATCCTTCTGCCTGGTCGAAATTAGCCAAGAGACACCTCCTGAGAGAAAGTATTTGCGGAACCACTATGCATCACACCGGCGCCAGCCATCAGCAATGGCAGCTCTTCATCCAGATAGCGAAAAGCCGACGTTTCCCGTTTCAGTTTAAAGGCGCGATCAATCAAGTGCTGTTTATTCGCAATGTGCAAATCCTCAGGAACCCGCTGACCACTGGCTACGTAGTACACCATCAGCTTCTGGCGAATGGCGATGTCCAGCGCACCACCAATCGTCGCAGCTTCATCCAGCTTGGTCAGGATGCAACCAGCCAGACCACTGCCTTGATAGGCGCGCACCACCTCGCTCAAGGTTTCTCCTGTGGATGTCGCATTCAGGCACAACAAACGTTTGACAGGCGTATCAGCGCCGGACAGCATCGCTACCTGCTCAGTCACCATTTTGTCGCGCTGACTGACACCAACAGTGTCGATTAATACCGTGTGCTTGTTTTTCAATTCATCCAGTGCCAGGCGCAGATCACTCTCATCCTTTACTGCATGAACCATCACACCCAGAATTTTGCCGTAGATTCGTAACTGTTCATAACCACCAATACGATATCCATCAGTCGTAATCAATGCCAGCTTGGATGGTCCGTGACGCATGACGCAGCGCGCAGCCAGCTTTGCCGTTGTCGTAGTTTTCCCTACGCCAGTAGGGCCGACCAAGGCATACACACCGCCCTTTTCAAGAATTTCATTTTCGTTATCAATGGTCGATAAATTACGGGAAAGGATTGATTTAATCCAATCGATACCATTCTCAACTTTTTCCGTCTCCGGCATTTTACTGACCAGATAACGTGACAAGCTGGCACTAAAACCAGTCGCCAGCATTTCACGCATCATTTCGGCTTTTTGAGGTTCACGCTTCTGCGTGTTACTCCATGATATTTCTGCCAGTTGTGATTCCAGCATACTGCGCATAGAGCGAATTTCCGACATCACGTTATTCAGTTCAGCAGAACTGGCGGACTCGATGGCAGGCATCATCGGCTTCAATGCAGCGACAACAGGGCGAACGGATGATGGGCGCGCGACAGATGGAGCATCAGCTTGAAATCGCGGCGTAAAACGTGGCTGGTCCGGCACCTGTTGCTCAGCGCGTGTAGAGACTGGTTCCAACGCATTCACTGCACCGTCTTCCATCGCCAGAATTTCGACCTTACCATCGACATTACGGTTAGAAAGAATCACGGCATCGGCACCGAGAGCTTCCCTCAACATCCGCAATGCTTCGCGGGATGTATTTGCGGTAAATTTTCTGACATTCATCATTGACCTCCAACCAGGCTGGTAACTCTAATCGTTTTTGATTCAGGTAATTCGGCGTGTGACAACACCTTCAATTGCGGTAACGTGCGGCGCAGGAATTTCGCCAGCAATGCCCGCAGCGGTGCAGGTACCAGCAATACTGGTGTCAGCCCCATTTGCTCTTGTTGCTGCGCGGCTGCTTCTGTCTGGCTGGCCAATGTATCTGCAAGACCTGGCTCCAACGCGACGCTGTCATTGCCTCCGGTATTCAGTGCTTGCATGAGCAGACGCTCAAGACGGTTATCCAGAGTCATGACAGTCAATTCATTCGTAGAAGGGAAAATTTGTTGGACGATGGCGCGTCCCAGAGCAATCCGCACCTGTGCAGTCAATTCATTGGCATCCTGGGTATGCATTGCCTGCTCGGACAAGGTTTCGATAATCGAACGCATGTCACGGATATGGACACCTTCCATTAACAGGTTTTGCAAAACTTTCTGCAAAACCGACAAAGGCAACAGTTTAGGCACGAGATCTTCTACCATTTTCGGCATTTCTTTTGCCAGATGATCGAGCAACTGCTGCACTTCCTGACGACCGAGCAATTCAGCCGCATTAGAGGTAATCAGATGATTCAGATGCGTGGCAATGACGGTACCGGCATCTACGACGGTGTAACCCATGGTCTGTGCCTGTTCACGCATGCTGGCATCAATCCAGACCGCTGGCAGACCAAACGCTGGATCGGTTGTTTCCTGGCCGGGCAATGGGCCTGACACCATGCCTGGATTAATTGCCAGATATTGTCCATTCAACGCTTCGCCGGAACCGATTTCCACGCCTTTCAGCGCAATTTTATAAGCAGCAGGCTTGAGTTCAAGATTGTCGCGGATATGTACTGGCGGTGACAAAAAGCCGACTTCCTGTGCGAATTTTTTACGAATCCCTTTAATCCGCTTCAGTAATTCACCGCCCTGAGTTTTATCTACCAAAGGAATCAGGCGATAACCCACTTCCAGACCCAGCGTATCCACTGGCAAAATATCCTGCCAACCCACTTCTTCCATTTCCGGAGCTGGCGCGGCCTGGGTTTCTGGCTTGGCTTCAGAAGCAGTCGCAGCTTCCTGATTGCGTTTCGTCAGCAGATACCCACCACCACACAACAAGCTTGAGAGCAGGATGAAAGCCATATGAGGCATACCCGGAATAATGCCCATACCGCCAATAATCGCACCAGAGATAATCAACACCTGCGGTTTGGCAAATAACTGACCAATCAACTGACCACCGATATCCTGATCGCTGGCGACACGCGACACGACCACACCGGCAGCGGTCGAAATAATCAACGAAGGAATCTGGGCGACCAGACCATCACCAATTGCCAGCAAGGTATAGTTTTTCAACGCTGATGCAAAATCAAGATCGTGCTGCACCATACCAACGATCAGTCCGCCGACAATATTAATGACCGTCACCATAATGCCCGCAACAGCGTCACCACGAACGTATTTACTCGCACCATCCATCGCACCGTAAAATTCAGCTTCCTGTGCGACTTCTGTACGGCGACGGCGTGCTTCCTGTTCCACGATCAGACCAGCGTTCAGATCGGCATCAATTGCCATTTGCTTACCAGGCATCGCATCCAACGCAAAGCGCGCACCTACTTCAGCAATACGACCAGCACCCTTGGTCACGACAGTAAAGTTAATGATCGTCAGAATCACAAACACCACAATACCAACGGTATAGTTTCCACCAATCAAAAAGTGCCCAAACGCCTCAATCACCTTACCAGCAGCATCCGGACCCGTATGACCTTCAGTCAATACCACCCGGGTAGAAGCCACGTTTAACGACAGGCGCAACATGGTGCTGACCAGCAGCACAGTTGGGAACACCATAAAATCAAGCGGCTTGACAGTGTAAAGACTCGTCAACAGAACAATGACCGCAATCGCAATATTAAAACTGAAAAATACGTCAAGAATGAAGGCCGGCAAAGGCAAGATCATCATTGCCAGCATCAGAATAATAAGAATTGGTGCGGCGACAGCTTTGCCATTTAAGCCGGATAACCATACTGGTAATTTCAGGCTGTTCATACGATAACTCCTGCTTGATTATTTGGATCTAACTCGGGTGGTACTTTCAGTTCAGTTGGCTCACTTGGGCGGATACCGCCATGCTCACGGAAAGTGCGTAACTGGAAGACATAAGCAAGTACTTCGGCAACAGCCGTGTACAAAGCTTCAGGAATCTCATCGCCTAACTCAGTGTGCTTATACAAGGCACGAGCCAGTGGTGGCGCTTCCAGCAACGGAATGTTGTGTTCTTTACCCAGCTCACGAATTTTTGCAGCGACGGCATCAGCACCTTTGGCAATCACTTTCGGCGCCCCCATGCCGCCTTCGGTATATTTCAGGGCAACGGCGAAGTGAGTCGGGTTAGTAACAATGACATCGGCAGTCGGAATTTCAGACATCATGCGGCGACGTGCCATTTCACGTTGCTGCTGACGGATTTTTGCTTTGATCTGCGGATTACCATTCGCCTCTTTTGATTCCTGAATCACTTCCTGATGTGTCATTTTTAATTTATTCGCGTATTGCCACATCTGATAAGGCGCATCGATAGCCGCAATCAATACCAATGCCCCGACAATCGATAAAAAGCAAACACCTATCATGTGACCGACGTGACCGATACCGATACGCAGAGATTCCAGCGGCAATCCAAACATCGCCTCTTTCTGACTCACCACCACCACCCAGGCAACACTGCCGACGATAATGGTTTTAATGATCGCTTTCAGCAACTCAACACCAGCGCGTGCCGAAAACATATTGGCAACACCCGAAATCGGATTCATTCTGGAAAAATTAGGCTGTAAAGCTTTTGCACTGAATAACCAACCGCCGATCAACAAAGGAGAAGCCAGAGCGACGAGCATCAGCAACACGGCCACCGGGGCAAAAGCAATCAATACTTCCTGCAAGCCGCCAGCAATTTTGGTGAACAATAAATTAGGGTCATAAATTACTTCACGCTCCAGCGACAGACCGCTGATCAGATTGTGATTCAAATGACGAATCAGACCTTCGCCCATAGTCCAAAGCGATCCACCTGCTGCCAATAATATGGTGCAAGTTGATAATTCTCTTGAACGTGGTACATCGCCCTCTTCGCGTGCTTGCTCAAGCCGCTTGGGTGACGCCGGTTCGGTTCTTTCGAGATCGCTATCTTCGGCCATTGCCGACTCCTGTTATTTCCACGAAGTAACTACTACTTCGTTTGCGCAAATGTACAGGTGTAATTATTGGCGATCAGAGCTTGCTGAGATGCGGAGAATAAGGGCGGAAATACCCCCCTTTCCTTCTCATGGGGAGTATTACAAGGCGGGATAATTCGTCAAACGCAGTAAAGTAATGATGATACCTAACTGCAATAAACTGAGATTCGGCACAAACTCAGCTAAAAAGACACTAGGAATACTTAGGCCATTTGAGAAATGGTCTTACGGAATCGCATCAGCGAAGCCATGAACAACAAAGAGCCAATTGACAGAATAGCCAACAATTGTGGCCACACCATATCAAGCCCTGCACCACGGTATAAAATTGCCTGTGCAGCAGCCACAAAATGTGTCGTTGGTGCCGCCAGCATAATGTCCTGCACCAGCTGCGGCATGCTCTCACGCGGTGTGGTACCTCCTGATAATAGCTGTAAAGGCAGCAATACCAGGACCAGCAACATACCAAACTGCGGCATTGACCGTGCCAGAGTTGCAAGGAAAATCCCCATAGAAGTCGTTGCAAATAAATGCAGACAAACTGTCAACATAAATAAGCTGATTGAACCCTGAATCGGCACATGCAGCGCGCCCTGGACAACAAATATCAATGCAGACAAAGCAGCCAATGCCACGACTAATCCCATAGACCAGACTTTAGCCAGCATGATTTCGTTCGGCGTAACTGGCATGACCAGCAAGTGCTCAATGGTTCCATGCTCTCGCTCACGTATCAGCGCGGCGCCCGTCAAAATAATCGACAACATCGTCACATTGTTGATGATTTCCATCAACGAACCAAACCATGCCTGTTCCAGATTGGGATTAAAGCGCATACGCAAATCCAGCCCTACTGGCAATGCCGTCGCATCACTACTACGCTGTACGAACTCATTCACTTCGCGTCCGATGATCTGCTGTATGTGGGTATTCCCGGTGAACGCCTGGCTCATACGCGTTGCATCCACATTCAATTGCAACGTCGGTGCACGCCTGGCCAGCACATCGCGCTGAAAATCAGCAGGTATTTCCAGTATAAAAGTATAGTCACCGTTATCCATCCCGGCATCAGCTACTGCACTGGAGATAAGAACTGGCGTTTTAAAGTCAGGAGGATAAAAGCTGGACACGATTCTTGCCGATAATGGAGAATCATCCTGATCAACTATAGCGATAGCGGCGTTATGAATGCCGCCAGGCATCGCCGTTGCTGCCACATAAATAGAAAAAGAAAAGGTGTACACGATCAATACCAGCATGACTGGATCTCGCACCAGGCTCCACAACTCCTTGACGCCGAGACGATAGATATTCGCCAGACTAGAACCCATGATCAGTTCTCCTGTTTTTTCAACAGCATGATGGATAATCCAAGGATGGCTGGCACGGCAAGAAGCAACTGCCAGAATGATGTCGCCAAGCTCGTGATATCCAGTGATTTACTAAATACGCCGCGACTGATGGTCAGAAAGTGTGTAGCAGGATAAATCTGACCTATGATCGCCCCGAAACCTTCAAGAGATGAAACAGGATTAATCAAACCAGCAAACTGAACGCAAGGAATAATAGTGCCGATCATCGTCACAAACATGGCCGCAATCTGGCTATGCGTAAAAGTCGATGCCAGCAGGCCAAACCCCGTCGAACAAACCACGAAGATCACTGCAGCCAGCGTGAGCGTTGCAAAACTCCCTTTCAGGCTGACGCCAAATACCGTGACAGCCAGCAGCGTCATCAGAAAAAAATTAAACATGGCCAGCACAATATAGGGAATTTGTTTGCCCAATAAAAATTCAGCTCGTGTAATGGGAGTCACGTACAGGTTAATAATCGAGCCAAGCTCTTTCTCGCGTACTACCGACAAGGCAGTCAGCATGGCTGGAATCATCATCAACAATAAAGGAATCACCGCAGGCACCATCGCCGGTAAGCTTTTGACGTCCGGGTTATAACGATAACGCGCCTCAATATGGCTAAGCGCGGTCAGGTGCTGCCCCAAATGATGGACAGCCATTTCAGCCAGCCAGGTCTGGTGCATCGCCTGCACATAACCACGGACAGTCTCTGCTCTGACAGGCATCGCGCCATCAACCCAGGCACCAACACTGACCGGACTACCACGTTCAATATCCCGGGCAAAACCGGGGGGAATTTCAATGGCCAACGATAACTCACCTCCCCGCATCCGGCGATCCAGATCGTTGTAATCCGTAATGGGTGGCTTTTCGATGAAGTAGCGGGAGCCGGATAAATTCAATGTGTAATTCTGGCTGATGGCGGTTTGATCCCGGTCGAGTACCGCATAGGACAAATTTTCTACATCCAGATTAATCCCATAACCGATGATAAACATCAGAATTGCCGTTCCCAACAATGCCAAGGTAGCCCGAACAGGATCACGCCGGAGTTCCAGAGTTTCCCTCAGGCTGTAACTGAAAATACGACCAACACTGCGCCAAAAGCGGCTGTTATCCGTACTTCTCTGCTCTGCTGCCGGCGTGCTGGCATGCATCTGTTGATTCTGTGGATTCTCTTGCGTCTCAGCATCAGGATCGGCTGTTGCTTCTTCCAGATAAGCAATAAATGCGTGCTCCAACGTAGAACCACGTTCGCGCATCAAAGCCTGAGGACTTTCACTGACCAACACCCGCCCGGCATGCATCAGCGAAATCCGGTCACAGCGCTCCGCTTCGTTCATGAAATGGGTAGAAATAAAAATCGTGACCTTATCCTGACGAGCAAGATCAATCATCAATTGCCAGAACATATCGCGCGCTACAGGATCAACACCTGAGGTTGGCTCGTCCAGAATCAACAATTCGGGTTTATGCACCATCGCTACGGCCAACGACAAACGCTGGCGGATTCCCAATGGTAATTTCTCAGGCAATGTCTCCATCGCTTCAAGAAGGTCAAAGCGTACTGCCATTTCAGATACCCGTGCTGCAATCTCAGGTTCGGGCACCTGAAACAGGCGCGCATGCAACTCCAGATTTTGTCTGACCGTCAATTCGCCATATAAGGAAAAAGCTTGCGACATATAACCAACACGGCGTCGCGTTGCCATATCGCTGGCTTCTACCTCTTTGCCAAATAACCAGGCTTTTCCTTCGCTGGCAGGCAATAAGCCTGTCAACATCTTCATGGTGGTTGATTTACCGCACCCGTTAGAACCAAGAAAGCCAAAAATTTCGCCACGCTGTATCCGAAAATTGACATGATCAACCGCGGTAAAATCACCAAAATGCATCGTCAGCCCCTGAGCTTCGATCGCAATATCATCCTCTTTGGCAGCGAGCAGTGGAGGAACAATCACTGCCCGGTGATTGCGTCGTTTCTCTTCCGGCAGCAAGGCAATGAATGCCTCCTCCAGCGAAGCCGTTGCCGTTCTCTGATGCAATTCTTTTGGTGAACCCGTTGCCAGAATACGCCCAGCGTCCATCGCTACCAGCCAGTCAAATCTGTCCGCTTCTTCCATGTAGGCAGTTGCTACGATCACACTCATGCTTGGCCGATCTTGCCTGATACGATCAATCAGGTCCCAGAATTGCGCACGCGACAAAGGATCAACCCCAGTTGTAGGCTCATCGAGAATCAATAAATCCGGATCATGAATCAAGGCGCAACACAGCCCCAGTTTTTGCTTCATACCACCGGATAATTTACCGGCAGGACGAGAGAGAAATTTCTCCAGCCCCGTACTTCTGGTCAGATCGTCAATGCGGCGACGGCGTTCGCTACGCGAATGACCAAAAAGGCGCCCAAAAAACTGTAAATTTTCTTCTACCGATAACGTGGGATATAAATTCTTTCCCAGACCCTGCGGCATGTAAGCAATCCGCGGACAAACCGTATCACGATGTTTTTTCAGCTGCATATCCCCGCCAAGCACCTGAACCTGCCCCTGCTGTATGACTCTGGCACCGGACAATAGCGATAACAGACTGGATTTGCCCACGCCATCCGGCCCAATCAGTCCGACCATTAATCCTGCCGGAATATCGAGGTGAATATCCGCTAATGCCTGCACCCGATCATAGTTCAGGCTTACACCACGCAGGCTGGCAACATGCGAAGCATCCATGATGGTCACTTTGGCACTTTCAATGCCAGCTCGGCAGGCCATTCAGCTTTCGCATCCAGTTTGAGCCATGCCACACCCGGCAAGCCAGTCTTGACCAGTTTTACATGTTTCAATAACAAGGAACGGTCAATCTGCGCTTTGATACGGAACATCAGTTTTTGCCGCTCACTGGCTGTTTCCACCGTCTTTGGCGTAAATTGCGCCGTACTGGCAACAAAAGAGACTGTCGCAGGAATCACCAGTCCCGGCGCTGCATCCAGCACAATTCTGACTTCGCTGCCTAAGGCCAACTTACCGGCACTCGACTCAGGTACGAAAAAAGTCATGTAGACATCACTCAGATCGACCAGATTCAATACCCTGCCACCGCCACCCAGCACTTCACCTGCCTGTGCAATCCGGTATTGGACTCGCCCTGCTCTGGGCGCGATCAACGCGCTGTCACGAATATCCACATCCACGCGTGCCACTGTGGCTTCGGCTGCCGTCACGGACGAACGCGCACCAGCGACCTGGGTACGCGCTGCGTCAATCGCCGCCTGGGCAGCAGCAACCTGTGCTTTTGCTGCTGCGACTGCTGCTTGCAAACTGCGTACGCGGGCACGGTCATCATCCAGCTCTTGCGCTGAAGACGCGCCTTCAAGTACCAACGCTTCAGAACGACTCAATCTCCGCTGCGCAGCATCAAGCTCACTCTCTCTTTGTGTGACCAAGGCCAATGTTGCCTGATGGTCGCTCTGACGCACCGCTACCAGTGCTTCGGCGCTGGCAACACCGGTAATTGCTTGTTGCTGGCGGGCTTTTGCCTCATCTCTTTGCGCATCCAGCGTCTGCACCTGCATATGTCCCAGCACCTGACCAGCAGTAACAAAATCCCCTTCACTCACCAAAATATCCTGTACACGTCCAGGTAATTTGGTCGCAACATCCACTTCCGTTGCCTCTATGCGGCCATTCCCGTTGACAAATCCGACACCTGGCCCTGCGCTGTGCAAGTGGGTCCATGCATAACCAGCACCCGCAGCAGCAACCACTAGTACCAGTCCGACACGCAGGGCATTTTTAATGGAAGAATTCATAAGTCCTTACTCCGTTTGTTGCAATATCGGATTTATTGAAGATGTAATACAGATACAGGTGAAGGCAAATCTGTCGCCACACCACCTAGCGCTGCATATAAATTGACACTACTGGATAAATAAGCACGATGTAATTGCACCAGTTGCTGTTCTGCCGTCAGCAAATCCCGCTGTGCATCCAGCACATCAAGAAACGCCGCCGCGCCGCTGTCATAACGCAACTGGGATAAGCGTGCACGCTCGCTCTGCGCCGCCAATGCTGCTTTTGCGATCTCGACTTGTTTATATAACCAATAACGTGCTGTGAGCGCATCAGAAACATCTCTGAACGCCAACTGTACTGTTTTTTCGTACGTCGCCACGGCAACGTCACGACGCACCTCATTTAGATCAAGATTATTTTTTAAACGCCCATGATCAAATAATGGCAGTGTCATACTGGGTGCAAATTGCCATGCATGACTACCGCTGGCAAACAAACCATTCAGCTCTGCGCTCGCAGTACCATACGAGCCTGTCAGTGTGATCTGTGGAAAAAACGCAGCACGTGCCGCCGCCACATTGGCAGAGGCAGCCTTCAACCGATGTTCGGCCGCCAGAATATCCGGACGTCGAGACAGTAATTCGGAAGGCAAACCGGCATCCAACACACCCAGCGTGGTCGTGAGCTGCAATTGATTCTCAGCAACCGCCGTTGGTACAGCGCCGCCAACCAACAGGCTCAGTGCGTGCAGACGTGTTTCTCTTAGTTGTTCCAGTTGAGAACCCAAAGCTTGTGCTTGTGTCAGCAGCGTCTGTATCTGCGTCAGATTCAATCGGGAAGTCGCACCTAAAGCGACGCGTCTGGAAAAAATACGATAACTCTCTTCGCGACTGGCAATCGTCCGCCGCGCCAGCGCGATACGCTGATTCAACTCCGCCAGTTCGAGGTAACTATCGGCGACTTGCGCAATTAACGCCAGCCTGCCCGCGCGCTGCGCCTCGTCTGTGGCAAGATAAGTTTGTAGCGCGGATTCACTCAGACTACGTACCCGCCCCCAGAAATCAAGCTCCCAGCTCGCCATTCCAATACCTGTCTGATATTGACTGCTGATCAGACGATGTTGCGTCAGGTTTAAATCAGCAGGTGTACGCGAGCGAGCAGCACCGGCCTGCAAACCAATAGTCGGTAATTGTTCTGCGCTTTGTATGTCATAGGCCGCCCGCGCTTCTTCCACGCGCAGCATCGCAATCCGTAAGTCACGGTTATTCTCCAACGCCTGTTCAATTAAACGTTGCAAGACCGGATCGGTAAAATAGTCACGCCAGCGCGTCAGTTTTCCACCCGGGAGTTTTTCATGTTGCGCATATTCGTCAGGTACAGGAAAAATCGGCGATACAGACGTTGAGCGCGGTGCAGCACAGCCCGTTAAAGCGAACATGATGGTCGCCGCCAGAGTACAAAGCCCGCTCTTCAACATGACATCAGGAATTTTTTTCATCATATCCATTGCAAGAAAAATAGTGGCGTATGCCCTGATGCTTTCATCACAATTCCTTCGAACACCATGGAAAATAGTATTGAAAACATCGTTTGCAGCATCAGTTTCAATACTCGCAACGGTCATTCGATCATTTCATTGCGAAATAATAAACTTTTATCAGCCTAACATTCTAGACACTTTATTCTATTGCAAGTTTGATCTCGATCAAGCTACCGACTGATTGGTCGGTAACGATGCTGCGAGCATGCCATACAGAGGCGTTAAGAGCGATATACTGCTTCGATGAATACTCTGAACACGACATGCACATTTGATACGCGCACCTCCACGCGCAAACGCCTGCCGTCTCATGTAAGAGTTCAACAAATTCTGGATGCCGCTCAAATCGAATTTTCGGAGCATGGCTTTACCGCTGCGAGAACGGATGACATTGCTAGCCGTTGCGGCCTCTCCAAAGGAGGACTCTATTCACACTTCAAAAGTAAAGAAGAGTTATTCGAAGCGCTGGTCTGCCGATCACTCACACCTCCTGATCTGAGCGACATGCCCGATCTGTCGGAAACAATCACCGTAAGGCATCTGGCAGAATGGTTGGTTGGCAGGTTCTATGTTTTTTTGGAAAACCCAAGTGCAATCGCCACATTCAGATTGCTGATTGCGGAAAGTGAACGCGCATCCTCGTCACTGGCAACCTGGCGTCGCCAAGTGCTGGAGCCACATCTACATACTCTCGGCGAAACGCTGAAAATGAAAACGGGGGCCTCTTCAGCCATCAAAAGCATCATCGCAAACGAACCATGGCTGGTTATTTCCCCCATTGTTCATATCATGGTCTCACAGGCCATTTTCGGAAATGCTCAGGATAAGCCCTTGAAAGACTACCGCCAGGCGCATATCGCTTTCTTATGCGAGCTGCTGAAATAGGCATTCACAACAACGCAGACCAATTCAGCAGTTCGCGGCTGCCTACCAATTATTGTCATCAGGCACATTCACTTGCCATGCACAATCTGCATACCAATATCGCTTGCTGATTCAATTTTTCTTAAGGTCCCTCCTCCTGCTACCGAAATCATGTCGCCGACGAGCTGACAATATTCTCCACGTCGCGCACACTTACCCAGAAGTCTGGATCACCTGCCGAATCACCGGCGGATATAGACCGTCTTCGATTTTGCATCGACGTAAGCACGAAGAAATGGGCGAACGTGTAGAGTGACGTGAAATACCACACAAACCGCTACTGTCAGCGCTCACAAGAGCAGCGGTAGCAAATGCTAAATGAGTACATCAATGCCCTCCAGCACCTTAGATATCAAAGAAAGCACCTCGACATCTCCAACGATCATCTACTGGTTTCGGCATGATCTGCGGCTCAATGACCATCCTGCTCTGACACAGGTTTGCCAGCAAGCAAATCGCTTATTATTCGTCTACTGCCACCCCACATATCGGCAAGAGATAACGCGATGGAATATACCGCGTACCAGTCAGCATCGTCAGCAATTTTTGGCCTCAACATTAGCTGATTTAAGTACCCAATTGCGATTAGCGAATAGCGAGCTACTTCAAATCGAAGGAAATCCGGCAGATGTCTTGCCCGCATTGGCACAAGAGACTAACGCTATAAGTATCTATTGCGAAGAAATCGCTGCCCCGGAGGAACAAGCCGAAGTCAATGCATTGCGTGCAACAGGCCTCATGGTGCATACCGTATGGCTATCGAGCATGCTTGATCCTGCCAACTTACCCTTTGAAGTCAATGCGTTGCCAGACGTATTCACTCATTTTCGTCATCTGGTAGAGCGTCATCACACACAACCACCGCCACCTTTACCAATTCCGAAGAACATCCCCCCACTCCCTGAGTCCTATGCTGCCATCGCAAAGAAATGGAGTAAGGCACCGGAGATCACATCTTCACAATCGGCTTGCAACGCGGAGCAAATGAGTCATCAAATTGCGGATTCAATCAGAATTAGCATTGATGATCGTTCCTCGTTTCCACATTTTTTACCTGAATTTTCTGGTGGTGCGAGCGCAGCCTCAAAACATCTTCAGCAATATTTTTTTCGCCAGCTAGCATCCACCTACAAGCTCACACGCAACGATTTAACGGGGCGAGATTATTCAACGAAATTTTCTCCGTGGTTAGCCTCCGGTGCATTGTCCGCGCGAACAGCGTATGCAGCATTGAAAGAATATGAGAACGTCTATGGTGCCAATGACAGCACCTACTGGATTTGGTTTGAGCTGTTATGGCGCGACTATTTCAGACTACTGCATCTAAAATACGGTCGTCAGCTTTATTCTTCGCGAGGTCTGACGAACTCGCCTGAGCCAATGCACGATACACACAGATTTGATGCGTGGTGCCAGGCAAAAACTGGTGAATCGCTGGTGGATGCCGGCATGACTGAACTTGCTGCTACCGGCTATTTATCAAATCGTTTACGCCAAATTGGCGCCAGTTATTTAATCCACGATCTCGGTTGCGACTGGCGTGCTGGTGCCGCCTGGTTTGAATCCCAATTAATTGATTACGATGTGTACAGCAATCAAGGTAACTGGTTATACCTTTCCGGACGAGGCACTGATCCCCGCAATGGACGACGCTTTGATCCACAAAAACAAGCTCATGAGCATGATCGTGATGGTACTTATCAACGCCTTTGGGGCACGCTATAAATGACAACCAACACAACGACAACGATACAAGTCACTCCACCACGGCTCACACTCAGATTACTGTTGGGCGACCAGTTAAATACAGAACATCGATGGTTCAGCGAAATTGACAAAGCGACAATTTATGTGCTGATGGAAGTACGACAAGAAACAGACTATGTACTTCACCATGCACAAAAAATTCTGGCCATATTTGCCGCCATGCGTGATATGGCGAGGCAGTTGCGAGAAACCGGGCATACCGTGCATTACATTGCGATCGATGATCCGGTCAATCTGCATTCCATAACAGCCAATATTGATGCGCTGATGACGAAGCATCAGGTCACCGTATTTGAATACCAGGCACCGGATGAATGGCGCCTGGATCAACAGTTATATCAGCATGGACGACGTTCCGACATTCCATGGGTAATGGTTGATAGCGATCATTTTTATACTAGTCGTCATCAAGCCGCAGATATTTTTGCAGGTCGCAAACAATGGTTGATGGAATATTTCTATCGTCAGATGCGAGTCACGCATCGTGTACTGATGAAAGACGCAAAAAACCCCATCGGCGAACAATGGAATTATGACCACGATAACCGTAAACCCTGGCGCGGCATGCCAACTGAGCCAACAGATGCCAGAACCCCGCACGATCATTCTGGTTTATGGCAAACCATAATTGACTCCGGAGTCAAAAGTTTTGGTAACCCTCAAGCCAGTCAACTGGCTTGGCCACTCAACCGTCAAGAAGCCTTACAACAACTAGATGCCTTCATCGACAATGCTCTGCCACACTTTGGTGATTTTCAAGACGCGATGAGCGTTAAGGCATGGCGTTTATTCCATTCATTATTGTCGTTCGCGCTCAATGTAAAAATGCTGAATCCGCGCGAAATTGTTGCGAAAGCAGAGGCTGCTTACCACGCAGGACATGCACCTTTGGCTGCGACAGAGGGTTTCATCCGGCAAATTTTAGGCTGGCGCGAATATGTACGCGGCGTGTATTGGGCCAATATGCCAGAATACGCAGAGAAGAATTTTTTCGGACATACCCGTCACTTACCGACTTGGTTCTGGAACGGAAAAACCAAAATGAATTGCCTGTCGCGGGCGATCACCCAATCACTGGAACAAGCGCATGCGCACCACATTCAACGCTTAATGGTTATCGGTAATTTTGCCCTGCTCGCAGGCTTGGATCCGGCTGAAGTACATCGCTGGTATTTAGGCGTTTATATCGATGCATTTGAGTGGGTTGAACTACCCAACACCGTTGGTATGAGTCAGTTTGCCGATGGAGGATTATTAGCCACGAAACCCTATGTCTCCAGCGCCGCCTACATTGATAGGATGAGCGACTATTGCAAGGGTTGCCACTACGACAAAAAGGTCAGAATTGGCCAACGTGCGTGCCCTTATAATGCCTTGTATTGGGATTTTTTCCAGCGCAACGCCGATAAACTGGAGAAAAATCCCCGCATTGGCATGGCCTATCGGCAATTAGAAAAAATGGAAGCCAAGGCAATTGCGGATTTTCAGCTGCAGGCAAAAAGTATGTTGGAAAATATAGACTTACTCTAATGTTGAGACAAAAAATTAGAAATGCCATGGTAAAGATACCGTACCGTTCATCCTCTCTCGCCTGTCATATGCAGAAGGGTGTAAACAAAAGCAAATATTATTCATGCATCCACATTTACAAACCCTGCATCACCTACTCCCAGGCAGAAGCCGGAATTTCGCCAAGCCCTTTGAATTTTGGCTTACTAAACCAGTACCCCTGCATCAGGTTAATCCTGACAGAAGTTAAAAAGTCACGTTCAGCACGCGTTTCTATTCCCTCTGCCAGCAGTTTTATTCCCATTTCTTTACAAATATAAGCGATTCCCGTAACGATCGCTTGGCGGGGTCGATGCGAATCAATTCCCCTGACCAAATCCATATCGATTTTTATAATATCCGGCTGATATTCCGACAATAAATTGAGCCCTGCATAACCAGCGCCAAAATCGTCGATCGCCGTTTGGAATCCAAAATTACGATACTCTTTAAAGATATTCACCAAGTGCGGACGATCCTGAACACGCTCACCCTCAGTAACTTCAAAGATAATTTTTTCAATAGGAAAGTTATTTTTCTTCGCCGCTTCAAATGTTGTCCGAATACAGACTTCGGGCCTGTAAACAGCGTTCGGTAAAAAATTGATCGATAAATACTCTCGCATTCCTAAACGCGCAGCGCCCTCAACTGCCTTTACCCTGCAAAGTTGATCAAATCGATAACGATTGCCATCGTTCACCTGCGCAAGAACACTGGCAGCAGACTCTCCATTTGGGCCACGCACCAGTGCTTCGTGGGCAAAAATAGTACGTGAGGAAAAATCGACTATCGGTTGATACGCAAACTCAAACTCCAGTTCAAATGGAATACTGCTTTGACACCCCACACACGGTCCATCGACAACTGGAGTATCTGAATGTACAGCGGAGAGTGCATTAATTGGCATCATTTTTATACTTAAGCAAAAGGTAACTCAATCTCGCGCACTCAATATGGAATTAAGCAGGAGAATTTTCTTGAACATGTCGGATCCGCACTATAAGGCGATACCGAATACCATCAAAAAAGGAAAATTTTAGCGATATTCAGGTTTTTGCGGCATCTGATTTTCGCTAAATATCATCATATATACCGTCAAAAATCCGGGCTGTCAAAGAACTTCATCGAACATTAGAGAACAAAAAACCCGCATTCTCTCTATGAAGAAGACGGGTTAATGTATTTCTTGGTACTGCTTGAAACATAGTTTTGGTGCCGAGGCCGGAATCGAACCGGCACGCCCGCTATTAACGAAGCGGCGGATTTTAAGGGCAACATTTTTGCAGAATATAACTCCCCGCAAACACAAGCTGGCTCTATGTTTCGTGAAAAATAGCCGATATTTAAATTGATTTTCAGAACAAACTAGCACAAATTGCCGATTTTCAACATAACGTTTGAGCGATATATGGGTGTGAGGTTTGGCAGATGTTCCGAGTCTTGAGCACGCCATATTGAGAGAAAATTACTCTAATGACAAATCTGCTTCCGGATAACGAGAGTGAATCCAGAGGAAAATCAAAACGAACCGGCCCAGCCCATACTGTCTGCACAATTGCCACCTTGCTCACCTCAATATCCCCCCCCCCCCCGCAGACTCATTACCAATCAAATATGAGAAATAATGATTGCATCACTGCCTCCTTTCTCCTATATTTATTAAATAAAAGAAACGATATGTAAAAACATCTAAAGATACTCATTATTTCTCATAAAAAAGAAATAAATACGCAGTTGCTCTGCAAATTCTTACATTTCTCATATTTGAGCAATCATGGCCGGCAAATTCTCTAAGATTACCCATTTCCCTTCACCTAAAATCTCCTCAGCGCGAGAGTTAGGCCAGTGGATACGTGCGCGCCGCGTTGCGGCCGGCATCCGAATAGATGATGCGGCTGCACTCTCCAATGTATCGGTGCAATTATTATCAGATCTGGAAAATGGCAATCGCTCGGTTGGTATAGACAAAGTGTTTGCTGTAATCAATTGCCTTGGGTTGGATCTGATCGTCAAGCAGCGCGGTGAGGATCTCGATATCAGGAGTGAAGAAACTGAGGCTGATGATGCTGAAAAAAACTAACGAACTGATCATCTGGATTGAACAAACTCAGGTAGCTACGCTTGAAGTCAATGACATAGGTCAGTTCCGGTTGAGTTATGAGCCGGCTTGGGCCACGTCGCCCAAAGGATACCCCATTTCACCAACCCTTCCGCTTGCCGGCAGCGAGGACTCTAGCGAGATACACTCTGCAAAAGTACGCTTCTTCTTTTCAAATTTACTTCCAGAGGGGAAAAGCCTTGACGAAGCTGTGCTGGCAAATGGGCTATCGAAATCCAATATTTTCGGACTCCTCCATGCGCTGGGAAAAGAGAGTGCCGGCGCGCTGATGCTGCTTCCCCCAGGCCTTCGCCCCGAAGCGATCAATAGCCATAGTGATTTGCGTGAAATCAGCAATGAAGAGCTTTCTGAGCGTATACGGGCGATGCCCAACATGCCATTTTCCGTTTGGGATGGCAAGGTGCGCATGTCTATCGCTGGATATCAAAGCAAACTCGCCGTGCATAAGACCCACGATGGCCGTTTGTGGCTAACAGGTGGCCAGAACGCTTCCACACATATTTTAAAGCCTCAGACGGGTGGCTTAAATGAATGTCAGGTCGCCAATGAATATTTCTGCATGCGCTTGGCGGCAATGTCAGGGATTGAGTCGGCCGAGGTGGATATTTTGCGAGTGCCGGAACCGATTTTAGTGGTCAAACGATTCGATCGCCAGGTGTTCGATGGCGACACACGGCGGCTGCATATTATTGATGCCTGCCAGGCACTCAATAAATCACCGGAACAAAAGTACGAACGCAATTTCGGTTCGGGTGAACATGTGCGCCATATCCGGGATGGTGTTTCTGTCAAAGACTTATTTTCGATCACAGATTTGGCGACTAATAAAGCCGATATGAGCTTGCGCCAATTGCGCTGGCTAATCTTCCAGCATCTAATCGGTAACTCCGATGCGCACGGAAAAAACATGTCGTTTTACGTATCTCGTGACGGTTTGAAAATGGCTCCAGCCTACGATCAATTAAGCGTATTGATCTACCCAACAATCAATCACGAATTTGCCATGGCGATTGGCGACGAGTTTATGGAGGAGGCCATGCGTGCTTATCAGTGGGCCGATTTCACCATTCAGGTGAATCTCAATCCCAGCCTGGTTGCACGGACAATAAAAAATGTCGCGAGCAAAGCGAGCAATGCGCTACCAACGCTCCTAGCGGATCCACTATTGACTCACCTTGAAAAAAATTTCCTGAAAGAACTAACAAACCAAACTCAGGTACGGATAGGAAAATTTTTAGACATTTCGAAAATACTTCCTCATATTGTTAGTGACATTTCAAAAGAAGTAAGCGACAAATAGCGCAATGTATCTTCATTTCAACATAAATCACTTCCCATAATCGTTGACGCATTAACCAGTGCAAAAAAAGTACTAAAGGAATCTCGGCCAGAGTATGTAACCGAAGCAAGCGTTCGGGAACACAAAAATGCATTGCATTTGATTGACATCGCATTAAAGCTTGCAAAACAAGCTTTACCAGAAGAGGCCTATTCTATTCCCTATCGTTTTCGCCCCTGTGAGCCTATGGTCGCACCGATCAGCTTAATTGTTCATTAAGAAAGTAAAAATAATGTACGATTGACGTATATCATCAATATTTTTAAATTAATATGTATAAAGCAATAAGAGGAAGACTCGATATTTTTTGAGACAAAATATGGCCGTAACAACTTATCACCCTGGTGAAGTCCTTGCCCGACAACTGGAAGCTGTTGGCGTATTGCCAACAGAACTGGCACGCCAGCTCGGTGTTCCCGCAAATAGAATCACTCAAATCATTAATGGCAAGCGAGGAATCACCGGCGACTCGGCATTTCGACTTGCCCACTGGTTTGGAGACACTCCAGAGTTCTGGATGGGTTTGCAGGCGCAGTGCGATCTAAAACTTGCAGAAGCTGAGTTAGGAGTGGACATTAGATTACTCCCTATCGGACCAACCGTTCGCCGCCAAAAGATCAACAAGCAAGTGAAAATTGGGCGATAAAGAATTTATGACAGAAGAAAGTAAAGCCATTTACACGGTGCAAAGCATGTTTTTAGGTAAATCGTATGAATAATGGATCAGTAGACATCACCTTCCATTATCCACCGGAGTTGTTTAATCTATTGGTTGACGTTTTGCCGCTCCTTAATCGTGCGAAGTCGGATGTGTTGCTGTTCTTCCGCGGCGCAGGAGTGTCGGATGTCGTGACTGCGGACATTGCCGCCAGCCTGAAAAGTGCGCCAAAAAATGTCAACAAGTACCAGATGGTGCGCACTGTACTTGAACGTCTTAACGCGAAAGGGGAATCGGCTCTTCGTGAGCGACGTGAGGTGCTTCGGCGAGTTGTGGATTTTGCGAACTTCGATTCGTGCTGGCCGAACGATCAGCTCAAAGCGAAGGGTCTTGTTGCCAGCATACGCGAGGTCGTCAACCAGAAGGACGCTTTCACACGCATGAACAACGCCCGCGAAGAAGAGCGACAAATGCGCCTCGCCGAGACGCAGCGAATCGCAGCGGAAAAACGCGAGCGCACGTCCAAGATCGAGAATGCAAAACAGGGGTTGTATGCACTGTTTGGTACTTCAGCGACAGCGCAGGAACGCGGCAAGATGCTGGAGACCGCGCTCAACAATCTCTTCCAGGCCTACGGTGTTCTCATCCGCAAAGCATTCCACCTGGTCGGTGAGACTGGAGAAGGAATCGTAGAGCAGATAGACGGAGTGATCGAGCTTGGCGGCACGCTGTACTTCGTTGAAATGAAATGGTACCGCAATCCAGTGGGTAAGCCGGAGATTTCAGAGCACCTTATACGCCTAATGTCGCGCGCCGAAGCTAGAGGCATCTTCATTTCCGCCAGCGACTACACGGAACCTGCAATCCATACGGTGCGTGAATTCCTGCAACAAAAGATTTTGGTCCTTTCGACGCTCCAGGAGATCGTGCACTTGCTTGACCAACAAGACGACCTCGCTGAGTTCTTCACAAAGAAAATTCAGGCAGCACAAATACACAAGAACCCATTCTTCTGCCCTCACAACGACCAGAGGCGGAGCACGTCATGGCGGCAATTTGGGAGGACATCAAGAGACCACAGAACTCCGTGATCGCCGTCACGGCCGCGCAAGTAGCGAATGGTCCCGTTATTCCGCCGCAGCAAAGGCTGCTGACCTACTCACCAGACGAGTGGGAGAGTTTCGTTGAGGAATGGGCTTACTATTGCCTTGCGACGAAGTACAAGCATATACAGCGCTTCTCAGGTGCTGGTGACATGGGAATCGATGTTGCCGGGTTCGTTGACGCTAAGCGCCTCCAAGGGGTGTGGGACAACTACCAGTGCAAGCACTACGACCATGCCATCAGGCCCAGCGATGTCTGGGCTGAGTTTGGCAAGGTCATCTGGCACTCGTACAAAGGTGAATTCACAGTTCCCCGTCGTTACTACTTTGTTTCACCGCGTGGTGCTGGCACGTCGCTCAGCCGCCTGTTTGCAAATGCCACGAAATTGCGCGAGGAGCTGATAGCCAACTGGGATAAGCATGTAAAAGAAGCGATTACAAGTACGCAGGAAGTCTCACTCGACGGGAAGCTTCGAGCCTATGTAGACACCTTCAATTTTTCTATATTCGACGCCAAGACTGCGCTCCAGCTTGTTGACGACCACCGCACCACGCCAGTTCACGCAGCGCGCTTTGGTGGCGGACTTCCAACGCGCCCTACATCTGAAAGTCCCCCTCAAGAAGTGACCGTTGCCGAAAGTCGCTATGTAACTCAGTTACTCGGTGCATACGGCGAGCACATGGGGGCGGTCATCACGACCCCCTCAGCTCTGTCCACGTCGAAGCTCAAGGATCATTTTCGGCGCCAGCGCGAAGCGTTCTATGAGGCAGAGTCGCTACGAGTCTTTGCGCGAGACAGTGTACCGCCTGGCACCTTCGAGTCCTTGCTGGACGACATCCACGGAGGCGTTATCGACACATGCGATGCGAACCATACTGATGGCTACGAAAAAGTCTGTGCCGTCACCAAAGCAGCCCGTGACATGCAAATCACGGCAAACGCCCTCATTACTTGTACGAAACCCAAGGACCGTGATGGGATCTGCCATCAGCTCGTCAACGAGGAGCGCCTTCGGTGGACACGATCATGAGCCAGAAACGTAAGCCGATCACGTTCAATGGCCCGCTTGAGGCAGGCATACGTGCAGTCTCGATTCTTGGCGCAGCATATCCGGTAACCTACGACCTCCAACGCCTCGTTGCCCTTGACTACCTTCTTGTCCATACAGGTGATATCAATGGCCCTGACAATCTACATCCACCGTCACCAATGCACTCAGCTGAATTGCTCGTGCGCCGCAAACTAATCGAGCAATCGCTGCTTCTGATGATGACTCGCGACCTAGTGGAGCGTGAAGTCACAGCCGAGGGCATCAAATACGGAGCAGGCGAGAACGCTGCGACATTCCTATCGTCAGTATCTTCCAGCTACATGTTAGCCCTGAAGGATCGAGCAACCTGGCTTATCGAAACCCTCGGATACCTCACGGATGAACAGTTCAAGAGTATGATGCGTCGTTTCTTCGATAAATGGGTAGAGGAGTTCCAGCACGTAGAGCAGAGCCTTGGAGGTGAAGTATGACAGTCGCTACTCCCGGCTTCCGATTGCGCTTCCTCGGCTTCTTCGGCCCACAGAAACTACCTGCCACAGTGGCCTTCGACGCAGGCCTTAATGTCATTTACGGTGCATCAAACTCCGGAAAATCCTTCATCGTCGAAGCCATCGACTTCATGCTTGGCGGCAAGCCGCCCTTGCGCGACATCCCGGAGCGTGTTGGCTATGACCTCGTTCTTCTGGGCATTGAGACGCTAGACGGTAAGTCTTTCACGTTCTGGCGTAGCATGGACGGTGGCGGTTTTCGACTCTATGACGATTTGCATGAAACACCGCCAGCGACCGACATTCCGTACAAGCAGCTTGACGAGAAGCACAGCGAGAAGAACGAGGTAAACCTTTCTTCTTTCCTGCTGGGTCTGTGCGGTCTTGGTGGCAAGCGTGTCCGCAGGAATTCCCGGAACGAAACCAATAGCCTGAGCTTTCGCAACATTGCGCGCCTGATGATCGTCAACGAGACGGAGATCACGCAACAAAGCTCTCCACTCTTTGACGGCAATCCCACTGCCAACACTCCAAACCTCGCAACGTTCAAGTTGCTTCTGACCGGAACAGACGACTCGACACTCGTCGCCACTAACAAGAGTGAGCCAGAGGAATTGTCGCGTGACGCACAACTGCACCTTCTTGACCAGCTTCTCGATGACTACCGCGATCGGCTCAAGGAGTTGACCAAGAGTCCAAAAGAGTTGGAGGAACAGCTTGAGAAGATCAACGCGTCTCTGCGGCAACAGGCGGAGCAGGTCAACACCACCGAGGCCAAGTTTCAGGAAGCTGCCGGGAAGCGGCGCGAACTACGCAAGAAACTGGAAGACAGCCGCGAGCGACGCGCCGAAGTTGAGGCTATGCTTAAGAGGTTCAGTCTTCTCGATGAACATTATGCATCTGATATTGAACGGTTGCGCGCAATTGAGGAGGGAGGGACGTTGTTCAACGTACTGAACGCCGGGCATTGCCCTCTCTGCGGTGCAGAACCCGCACATCACCACATTGATGCCGAATGCAACGAAGACACTGACGCCGTCGTTCAAGCTGCGCGAAAGGAGATCTCTAAAATCGAGATTCTGCGTGTAGAACTCGCAGCAACTGTCGAAAGTCTGGAACATGAGAGTACCAACTTCGACCGAAAGATGCCAGCAGTTATGCAGGAGTTAAAGTCAATCTCCGATGCTGTCGAAGAATTGATTGCGCCCAGACTTTCGACCCTTCGCAAATCTTATTCCGACTTCGCCGATAAGCGAGCTGCGGTGCGCGAGGCACTAGCGCTCTATGCCACAGTGCAAGACATGGAGCGCCGCCGCGCCGATCTTGAGAAAGGCTCCGAGGATGAAAAAAATGGAGCACCGGCCAACGCAGACATTCCCACTACCGTGACTCACAGCTTTGCAAAAACTGTCGAGAACATCTTGACGGCGTGGCACTTTCCAGAGGCTGGAGATGTATACTTCGATTCCAAAACTCGCGACCTTGTCATTGCTGGAAAATCGCGCAGCGCCTTTGGCAAAGGGCTTCGTGCCATAACGCATGCTGCTTTTACGCTCGGACTACTAGCTTTCTGTCGCACGCGACAGACGCCACACACAGGATTCGTTGTGCTCGATTCTCCTTTGCTTGCATATCGTGAGCCAGATGGAGCCGAAGATGACTTGACTGGCACGGATCTTCAGGAGCGGTTCTACACTTACCTTGAAGCACTACCTATCGACATACAAGTCATTGTGGTCGAGAACACCGATCCGCCTAATTCAATCATAAAGCGCAAACAATCGCTGATGTTCGGCAAGAACCCACATCACGGTCGGTACGGTTTATTTCCCTTTGTGCCCGATTCTGCGCATTAAATCCGGATAAAAATAGTCCAATCACTATGTCATTCGCAACGCAAGTCATACTTCTCAGTGCGGAGACTACGCCTCCATTGATTTGTCACATAGATTAAAAACAATACGCATATGAAAAATACTCTACAAGAAGCGTCCGGGAAAGTTTTACCGCTAATTCAAAAATACACCAGTGAAGTTGGCATTGAAGTCACCCCATCCATTTTTTGGAGAATACTTGCAATAGCCATGAGTCTTGTGTTCTTCAATGTTTATTCTCGGCTTATTTTTGTTATTTTCATGGGGAACCAAGGCTTTTTCTCTTATGATCTTTTCTCCGATGGCATTCTGGGAATGGAGATTTTTTTTGGTACGGTAGAAATAATGATGATTATTCTATCGATTGCTTTTTTCGGGCTTCTCCTCCCTGTATTTCAGTGGCTTTTCAAAAAAGAGGTGTCTTGGGCAGCCGTTGTTTTTTTCCTGGCCGCGGGAGGACTGATGTGGAGCTTAGGAATTGCTGCAGCGCAGTCACCAGCATCAAAATTCAATAGCGTGGACTATTTGGCAATAACCGGAATTTTTCTTTTCATCACATTGTATTTTGCTACAGCAATGTATGCGCCAGCAAAAAAAAGTATCCGAACCTTGCTTGCATTACAAGCTGTAATACTTTGCATGTCGGCGGTGACTCCTGAAACCGTAGTCAAGGTACTAAAACCAGGTTTAAAAATGTATTCAGTGGGTGGCGATTTACCTATAGAAATTATGGGAAGGAATGGCGATCTAAATAAAGGAGAATTAGTTTTTCTCTCCCCTATTAATCTTTACATGCGACTTGAAAAAGAAGGACCTCTACTGATTCTAAAAAGAGATGAATGCAAAATTCAGATATTCATCCAAAAACAAAAAAAAATCATAAGTAAGTCACACTATTGGAAACGGAAAATTCTAGAGTTATAAGATAAAAAAATTGGGCGGAAATGTATGCCAAGAAAGCTTGTAATTTTTGGAAATGGTCTAGGTATGGCTATTGATCCAGTACACTTCTCATTACAACCAGCACTAGAAGAAATATGGGAAAGAGATAATTTTCTATCAAATGCACAAAAGCAACTAGAACTCATTTCATAAATATCTTCGAAGTAGAATCATAGAGAAAGCCAGATGAACAAAGCCTGTATATCGATCAGCGCAACGGTCCCAACGAGTGAGAACACGTTTGAATTTGTTGAGCCAGGC